>NZ_JBGLZF010000009.1:0-187977 GCF_047304405.1 Pseudomonas sp. Pseusp11 | reverse complement strand
TTTTTTTTTTATTTATCCGCCCACCACCTATAAAAACACTTTATCGCTCGTCGGCTGCGTATTTTTTTTAAACCACACAGCTGCGGGGCAACCCCCGCGAAGGGGCCGCCCCAGACAACAAAAGCCTTACTGGATAATGAGGTTGTTGAACAACAGATCCTCAACCACCGGCTTGCCGGTTTCGTCGCTCATCACTTGCTGGGTCTGCTTCAAGGCTTCCTGACGCAGCTTTTCCTTGGCCTCGACGTTATTCATGGTTTCGGTGGTCTGCTGGGCAAACAACGCCACCAGCTGATTGCGGATCAGAGGCTCATTGGCCTTCACCGCCTTGGTCGCCTCGTCACCGGTCACCCGTAGCGCCACATCGGCCTTGTAGACCTTGAGCTTCGGCGTACCGTCCAGCCCATAGTTGCCCACAAACGGCGGGCTCAGGGTGATGTAGTTGACCTTCGGGGCTTCACCTTCTTTGGCTTCTTCGGCCATCGCTGCCACAGGCAGAGACAGGGCCAGCATCAACATGATCCACGCTTTCACAATTCGCTCCTTATCCGGTTTGCGGCCTAGCATAACGACCCGCCGCTCAAGCACAAGCTTATGGCTGACTATCAGGGTCGGGCATGCTCGTTGACCCGTTAACTCACACACCTACACTTATCGGCCATCACTCCCAAAGGAATAGCCCTGATGAAAGCCGTGCTGTGCAAAGCCTTCGGCCCTGCCGAATCGCTGGTGCTGGAAGACGTCGCCAGTCCTGTTGCGAAGAAGAACGAAATCCTGCTGGACGTGCACGCGGCCGGGGTGAATTTCCCGGACACGCTGATCATCGAGGGCAAATACCAGTTCAAACCGCCCTTCCCGTTTTCACCGGGTGGCGAAGCGGCTGGCGTGGTCAGCGCTGTGGGGGAAAAGGTCAGCCACCTCAAGGTCGGTGACCGGGTCATGGCCCTGACTGGCTGGGGCAGTTTCGCCGAGCAGGTCGCGGTGCCGGGCTACAACGTGCTGCCGATCCCGCCATCGATGGACTTCAATACTGCCGCCGCTTTCAGCATGACCTACGGCACTTCGATGCACGCCCTCAAGCAACGGGGCAACCTGCAACCCGGCGAAACCTTGCTGGTGCTCGGCGCGTCCGGCGGCGTCGGCCTCGCCGCCGTGGAAATCGGCAAAGCCATGGGCGCCCGGGTGATCGCCGCCGCCAGCAGCGCGGAAAAACTCGCGGTGGCCAAAGCTGCCGGCGCCGATGAGCTGATCAACTACAGCGAAACCAGCCTCAAGGACGAAATCAAACGCCTGACCGACGGCCAGGGCGCCGACGTGATCTACGACCCGGTGGGTGGCGACCTGTTCGACCAGGCCATCCGCGCCATCGCCTGGAACGGTCGTCTTCTGGTGGTCGGTTTCGCCAGTGGACGCATCCCCGAGCTGCCAGTGAACCTGGCACTGCTCAAAGGTGCCGCAGTGGTCGGCGTGTTCTGGGGCTCGTTTGCCCAGCGCCAGCCACAGGACAATGCGGCGAACTTCCAGCAACTGTTCGGCTGGTTTGCCGAAGGCAAATTGAAGCCGCTGGTGTCGCAGGTGTATCCACTGAGCAATGCGGCGCAGGCGATCAATGATCTTGGCCAGCGCAAAGCGGTCGGGAAGGTGGTCGTGCAGGTTCGCTGATCGTTTTCCAGCCAGGTCGCAGCCTGCGACCTGGCTCCGTCATCCCCGTACCGACTCTCATTTACACCTGAGCGACATGTTCATAAAGGAACATGCAATCTCCAACATTTCCGCTGTTTTGCCGATGCGAACCGGTGCTATTTTCGGTAACGAAACTGTAACATTCGCATCCGCAGTCAAAACAAGAAATCTGGAGCTCTTGAATGTTTGCTTTCTTTCGTCCTGCCGCACATCAGGCTCCATTGCCTGAAGAAAAAATAGACAGCACCTACCGACGCCTTCGCTGGCAGATCTTCGCCGGGATTTTCATTGGCTATGCCGGTTACTACCTGCTGCGCAAGAACTTCACCCTGGCGTTCCCGGACCTGATCGCCCAAGGCTATACAAAAGGCCAACTGGGTGTGGCGATGTCGGCGATTGCAATCGCCTACGGCCTGTCCAAGTTTCTGATGGGCATCGTGTCCGACCGCTCCAACCCGCGTTACTTCCTGCCCTTTGGCCTGGTAGTGTCCGCCGCGGTGATGTTCGTTTTCGGTTTCGCACCTTGGGCCACGTCCAGCGTGACCATGATGTTCATCCTGCTGTTCATCAACGGCTGGGCACAAGGCATGGGGTGGCCGCCGAGCGGGCGAACCATGGTGCATTGGTGGTCGCAGAAAGAGCGTGGCGGTGTGGTTTCGGTCTGGAACACCGCGCATAACGTTGGCGGTGGCTTGATCGGCCCGCTGGCGATTCTCGGCATGGGCTGGTTCAACGACTGGCACAGCAAGTTCTACGTACCGGCTGCCGTGGCGCTGTTGGTCGCCGTGTTTGCCTTCATTGTGATGCGCGATACACCGCAGTCGACGGGCCTGCCGCCGATCGAAAAGTACAAGAACGATTACCCGGAAGGCTACGACGCCAGTCACGAAGAGGAATTCAGCGCCAAGGACATCTTCGTCAAATACGTGCTGCGCAACAAAATGCTCTGGTTCATCGCACTGGCTAACGTTTTCGTCTACCTGCTGCGCTACGGCATTCTGGACTGGGCGCCGACCTACCTCAAAGAGGTCAAGCACTTCGACTTCGACAAGACGTCGTGGGCTTACTTCCTGTACGAGTGGGCGGGCATTCCCGGCACCCTGCTGTGCGGCTGGATGTCGGACAAGATCTTCCGTGGCAACCGTGGCCTGACCGGCATGGTGTTCATGGCGTTGGTGACCGTTGCGACGATCGTGTATTGGCTGAATCCACCGGGCAATCCGATGATCGACATGATCTCGCTGTTCGCCATCGGCTTCCTGATCTACGGCCCGGTGATGCTGGTCGGCCTGCAGGCGCTGGAACTGGTGCCGAAGAAGGCCGCGGGTACGGCCGCAGGCTTTACCGGCCTGTTCGGTTACTTGGGTGGTTCCGTCGCAGCCAGTGCCATGATGGGCTACACCGTGGACTATTTCGGCTGGAATGGCGGCTTCATTCTGTTGGTCGTTGCCTGCCTGCTGGCTATGGTGTTCCTGGCACCCACCCTGGGCCACAAAAACGCCGCCAGTCAGGGCCGCGAAGCGCTCGCCTGATCTGCCTTTGATTTACAGCGCTTGAGCCGCGCCTCCAGATTCCGGTCTGGCATGGCGTGGCTACGCAGGGCATGGGCGGTCTGCTCGACATACTCGCGAGTGGTGCCATAGCGCCCGCAAGCGTTCTCGAATACCTGGCTCAGCACGTGATCCGGCAAGTTGCCGGCATAGCTGGGCAGGTGCCGCTCCAATACAAATCCCAATGCCTGAACCTGGTTTCCGTTTTCAAGACGGCAGTTGAGCCAGTGTGGACGATAGGAAGGGAATGGCATCTCGCGCTGCCAGAGTGCATAAAGTGAAGCTTCGAGTTGTTCTTCGGGCAAGCGATAGGCGAACCCGCTGCACGAACCACCGCGATCCAGGCCAAATACCAGCCCCGGCACTTCCGGCGTGCCGCGATGCTCGTGGGACCACAGGTACAAACCGCGATGATAGCCATGCACCCGGCCGCGCACTCGCTCAACCGCCACACATTCAGGCCGCCAGATCAGCGAACCATACGCGAACAACCAGACCGGCCCACCCTTGTGGCGCGCCATGGTCGACTGCATCGAGCTGAGCAATTGTTCGTGTGTAAGCTGCGGCCCCAGATCGAGCCGCGGAGGGTAAGCCAGATTCAAAAAAGCAGATTCGATGGCGCTCATGGCAATAAAATTTCGGCCCAGCAATTATTACAAAATATAAACAACTTTCACTTCATAGAACATATAGCAGTAATACTAAAACGAAAAGTACTAAGCGTCCTATGACCTTGCGCCCCCCATAAAAAATCCAATACTGAAGCTGGAGGGCTTGGCGTTATACCCTAATATCATTTAACAGAATTCTTAAATACCAGAACGAAATATACATAAGCATTCGGCGCGTCTAGGATAAAGCTCACCTAGGAGAAAATGCCTACAAACCCTTCGGATTTACCGCCTACACATTGCAGCTTTACGTCGCGTATAACGGCCACCCAAAGACGCAAACCAAACTGCCTCAAAGGCCTGAACAATGAAAACACCATGGATTTACGGGTTACTTCTAATGCTCACGGCGCAGCACTCGCTGGCCGAGGACACCTCTGCGAAAGACACCGGCTCCTGGTACTTGCAGACCAGCGTCTATACCAGACACTTCTCCCCCGACTCCGACCACAATAACAATCAGGACCTCATCGGTCTTGAGCGCGAGCAAGCGTCCGGTTGGTTGTTTGGTGGAGCAACTTTTCGCAACTCGTTCAGCCAGCGTTCATATTATGCGTATGCGGGCAAACGCTACGAGAGTGCTGACTATCCCGTGTACATAAAACTCACCGGTGGTCTGTTGCAAGGTTACAGCGGCAAGTCTCAGGACAAGATCCCTCTGAATCACTTCGGGGTCGCGCCGGTGATCATTCCTTCAGTCGGGGCACACTACGGACCATTGGCAGCCGAGCTGGTATTGCTCGGCTTCAATGCCGCCATGGTGACAACCGGGGTGCGCTTCTAGAACGGTTCACGCACCTACGATCGCGGGGCGTAAGCAAATACATCGGCACGCATTTGATGGGCATCCATCCCCGCTTCGACCAAAGCATCGAGCGTGCCATAGACCATGGCTGGAGAGCCGCTGGCATAGACGTGCAGTGCTTTCAGATCAGGGAAATCTTCACACACCGCCTCATGCAACATGCCGCAGCGCCCCTGCCAGCCGCATTGATCGCTGACGACTTTATGCAGGAACAGATTGGGCAGCTTCAGCCATTCATCCCAATGTTCGATCTCATAAAAGTCTTCGGGACGACGTACGCCCCAATACAGGTGCACCGGATGCTTGAAGCCCGTGGCGCGGCAATGTTCGATGAGGCTGTGGATCTGACCCATGCCGGTACCGGCAGCAATCAGTACGAGAGGACCGTTCGGCAGTTCCGCCAGATGGGTGTCGCCGAACGGCATCTCGATCCGCACCATCGGGTTGCGCTGGAGCTGTTCGATCAGGCTCAGCGCGCTGCTTTCGCGCGCCAGCACATGAATTTCCAGGTCGCGGCCGGAATGCGGTGCAGAGGCCAGGGAAAAAGCGGATTTCTCGCCACTCTCACGCTCGATCATCAGGTACTGGCCGGCGTGATAGCGCGGTGGCTTGCCCGCTGGCGCACGCAGACGCACGCGCCAGGTATCGCCGCCGACGTCCCTGCATTCAATGACCTGACACGACACGCTGCGCACCGGCAGTTCTCCCAGCGCGAGCACGCCATCCCACAGCACGATGCAGTCTTCCAGCGGCTCTGCTATGCAAGTGTAGAACTCGCCATGATCGCGCACACCGCCGGCTTGTTCGACTCGTCCTTCCACCAGCAACGCAGCGCACACATGGCAATTGCCGTTGCGGCAGCTTTGCGGGCATTCATAGCCCAGGCGCCGCGCGCCATCGAGAATCCGCTCGCCGGGCAGAATCTCAAGCACTGCTCCGGAGGGCTGCAAGGTTACACGCATCAATCTATTCCTAACTGATTCCAGATGGCATCGATCCGTTGGGTAACGGCTTCATCCTTGACGATGACCCGGCCCCACTCACGGGTGGTTTCGCCTGGCCATTTATGCGTGGCATCGAGCCCCATCTTCGAACCCAGGCCGGAGACCGGCGAGGCGAAGTCCAGGTAGTCGATCGGCGTGTTATCGATCATCACCGTGTCGCGCTTGGGGTCCATGCGCGTGGTAATGGCCCAGATCACGTCGTTCCAGTCCCGTGCGTTGATATCGTCGTCGGTGACGATAACGAACTTGGTGTACATGAACTGTCGCAAAAACGACCAGACACCGAGCATTACCCGCTTGGCGTGGCCGGGATACGACTTCTTCATGGTCACGATGGCCATGCGGTACGAGCAGCCTTCGGGCGGCAAGTAGAAGTCAGTGATCTCCGGGAATTGCTTCTGCAGGATCGGCACGAACACTTCGTTCAGCGCCACACCGAGAATCGCCGGCTCATCCGGCGGACGGCCGGTGTAGGTGCTGTGGTAGATCGGCTTGATCCGATGGGTGATGCGCTCGACGGTGAACACCGGGAAGCTGTCGACTTCGTTGTAGTAGCCGGTGTGGTCGCCGTACGGACCTTCATCGGCCATTTCGCCCGGATGGATCACGCCTTCGAGGATGATTTCGGCCGTGGCCGGTACTTGCAGGTCGTTGCCGCGGCATTTCACCAGTTCAGTGCGATTGCCCCGCAGCAGACCGGCGAAAGCGTATTCGGAGAGGCTGTCCGGCACCGGCGTCACGGCGCCAAGAATGGTGGCCGGGTCAGCGCCCAGTGCCACGGATACCGGGAACGGCTGGCCAGGGTGTTTTTCGCACCACTCGCGGTAATCCAGCGCGCCGCCACGGTGGCTCAACCAGCGCATGATCACCTTGTTGCGACCGATCACCTGTTGACGGTAGATGCCGAGGTTCTGGCGATCCTTGTTCGGACCTTTGGTGACAGTCAGGCCCCAAGTGATCAGCGGGCCGACATCGCCTGGCCAGCAGGTTTGCACCGGCAGCATCGCGAGGTCGACATCGTCGCCTTCGATGACCACTTCCTGGCACACTGCGTCTTTGACAACCTTCGGCGCCATCGAGATGATCTTGCGAAAGATCGGCAGCTTGGACCAGGCGTCCTTCAAACCTTTCGGCGGCTCGGGCTCCTTGAGGAACGCCAGCAACTTGCCGATTTCGCGCAACTCGCTGACCGATTCGGCCCCCATGCCCATGGCCACCCGCTCGGGGGTGCCGAACAGGTTGCCGAGCACCGGAATGTCATAGCCGACAGGTTTTTCGAACAGCAGCGCCGGGCCCTTGGCCCGTAGCGTGCGATCGCAGACTTCGGTCATCTCCAGCACTGGAGAGACGGGGATCTGGATGCGTTTCAACTCTCCGCGCTGCTCAAGCTGCTGCACGAAATCCCGAAGATCCTTGAATTTCATTTGACGATGGCACCCCTAAAATAGGCGTACATCCTACCTGCTCTGCCGCCCAAACAGCAGCCTGTCAGTGCGCAGCAGCAATCAATTGTGATTTGCACCCAGCAGCACCGGGGCAAACAACGGGCTCAAGCGGGCACTGCCGGCGTCCGAAAGATGATCCTCGTCCTTGTACTGCGAATGACCATTGACCTCGATACTGCAAATCTGGCCCACACACATCAATGGCGTGGGATCGATGACATGCACACCTGGGTCGGCGGCACTCATCGAGTCGAACAAGGTATTGAGAAAACGCTGGCGCGCCAGATGCTCTTCGAGCGGTCGGCCCAGTCCCTCGGCCGATCGCCCGATGCGGGCCAGGCTCGTCAGTCGGTCAATGGAGCCCTTGCGTTGCAGCGGTACTTCCTTGAACAACCAGACTTGCGCGCCCGCGCCTCTTATCGCCGCCACCCGTGCCTTGAGCGCCATGGCCATGCGTTCCTCGGCCTGAGCCATATTGTCATACTGATTAAGCAGGACCTTTTTATCGCCGTCTTCGCGACCGTAAATGTACAGGTTCCAATTGGATGCCAGCACCACATCCTTGATCTGCAGACTGCGAACCCGCTCCATTGTCTGCTCGTTGAAATCCTTGCAACGCTGGCGCAGGTCATTGCTCAGAACCGGCGGACAGGCACTCATGCTGTAAAGCCATACCGGGCGACCCTCGCGCTTTGCGCTACTTTCGATCGCCGGTAACAGCGCGGCCGCGTGACTGTCGCCCCAGAACATTTGTGTCGCCGGAATCTCTTCGTTACCACCCACCAGACACGCCTTGTCCAGTTCTTTGTCCGAAGTCACCAACATGCATTTCATCTGCCCGGCCCGCCACTCTCGAGACTGCGCATATTCCAGCGCTTTGCCGGTAAGGCGCCCAGGAAAACCATCCGCCGATCGCACCATCGAACCTGTGACAGCCAGCGCGACCATGGCCAGCAAGCCCCCCAGTAACACAGGCTTGCGTCCGGCAAGCAGGCGCCGCTCACGGAATGGAAGTTCGACGAAACGCCAGCTCAACCATGCAAGACCGAGCGCCAATAGCATCCAGCCCGTAGCCTCCAAGGGCTGAATGCCGTCGATCGAAGTGGCATTGGCGTAGACATAGACCGGCCAGTGCCACAAATACAAGGAATAGGAGAGCAAGCCGATCCATACCAGCGCGCGAGCACTTAAAACCTGACCGCTCCATGTAGAACCGTGCCCGCCAGACCAGATCAACGCGGTTGCACCGAGCACAGGCAGCAGTGCCGCCCAGCCTGGGAACACCGTCGCCTTGTCAAAAGTGAAAACTGCCACCAGGACCGCCGTTAACCCGGCCACTCCCACAGACTGATAGAGCCAGGGCCGCACAGCCTGTTTTGAGGCGGGCAAGACCGCGAGCATGGCACCGCACAAAAGCTCCCAGGCGCGTGTCGGCAGCGAGAAGAAAGCGACGTCGGGCTTGCGGTCGATATAGGCAATATTGAGCCCAAAAGACACCAGCAGCATGGCAAACAGCATCCAGCGCCAATGGCGTACATGGCGCATCAACAACACCATCAACAGCGGAAAGAAGATGTAGTACTGCTCTTCAACGGCCAGGGACCAGGTATGCAGCAGCGGCTTCAATTCCGACGCAGGCTGGAAGTAGCCGTCTTCGCGCATGAACAGAATGTTTGAAATGAACAGCGACTGATAACGAACCGTTCTTCCCAACTCGGAGAAGTCCCTGGCCGTCAGCAGCAACCAGCCCAGAGCCAGCGTCGCCAGCAGCACCACACTCAGGGCCGGAATGATCCGTCGTGCACGGCGAGCCCAGAAATCGACGAAGCTGAAACGCTGCGCGCCGATCTCACGGAACAGGATGCTGGTAATCAGGAATCCGGAAATGACAAAGAAGACATCGACACCGACAAAGCCACCGCTGAAAGTGCTGAAGCCAAAATGAAACAGCACGACCGGAATAACGGCCAGAGCCCGCAATCCGTCGATATCACGGCGATTGCCAAATGTGTGCATAACGTTCCTTGTCGTTCCCGATACAAAGCTGATTGAAAAGGGACACACCGGTAGCGCGACTGCGGAGATTCGACGGAGATCAACTTCTGGAAAGATCTGTCAAAACACTTGACTCAATCGCCAGCCAGATTGAATACAGGGGCAATTGATCTGCTGTTAGCGGGCGGCGGCACCCATTGAATGGGCTCCAGTTTACAGCACGACAAGTATCAATCCAGATACAAAATACCGAGCGCAAAAAAAAGAGCGCCCTTTTGGGGGCGCCCTTCTTTGAAGCATTTGTCCCGTCCTGGACAGGCTTAACCAACTCCAGGACCAGACAGTACTTCGTGTTACTTGCGTTTCATCGACAGGAAGAACTCGTCGTTGGTCTTGGTCTGTTTCAGCTTGTCGACCAGGAACTCGATGGCAGAGACTTCATCCATCGGGTGCAGCAGTTTGCGCAGGATCCACATACGCTGCAGTTCGTCGTCGGCTGTCAGCAACTCTTCGCGGCGAGTACCGGAGCGGTTGATGTTGATGGCCGGGAACACACGTTTTTCGGCGATCTTGCGATCCAGAGGCAGTTCCATGTTGCCGGTGCCTTTGAATTCTTCGTAGATCACTTCGTCCATCTTCGAACCGGTCTCAACCAGCGCGGTAGCGATGATGGTCAGCGAGCCGCCTTCTTCGATGTTCCGTGCAGCACCGAAGAAACGTTTCGGTTTCTCCAGGGCGTGGGCATCGACACCACCGGTCAGCACCTTGCCGGAGCTCGGGATCACGGTGTTGTAGGCACGCGCCAGACGGGTGATGGAGTCGAGCAGAATCACCACGTCCTTCTTGTGCTCGACCAGGCGCTTGGCCTTCTCGATCACCATTTCGGCAACCTGCACGTGGCGGGTTGGCGGCTCGTCGAACGTCGAGGCAACCACTTCGCCGCGCACGGTGCGCTGCATTTCGGTCACTTCTTCCGGACGCTCGTCGATCAACAGCACGATCAGGTGAACTTCAGGATTGTTACGCGCGATGTTTGCCGCGATGTTCTGCAGCATGATCGTTTTACCGGCTTTCGGCGGAGCAACGATCAGGCCGCGCTGGCCTTTGCCGATCGGGGCGCACAGGTCGATGACACGACCGGTCAAGTCTTCGGTGGAACCGTTACCGGCTTCCATCTTCATGCGCACAGTCGGGAACAGCGGGGTCAGGTTCTCGAAGAGAATCTTGTTTTTCGCGTTCTCGGGACGATCGTAGTTGATCGTGTCGACCTTGAGCAGCGCGAAATACCGCTCGCCTTCCTTCGGAGGACGGATCTTGCCAACGATGGTGTCACCGGTGCGCAAGTTGAAGCGACGGATCTGGCTCGGCGAGACGTAGATATCGTCCGGGCCGGCGAGATAGGAAGCGTCAGCGGAGCGCAGGAAGCCGAAGCCGTCCTGGAGAATCTCCAGCACGCCATCACCGGAGATTTCCTCGCCGCTTTTAGCGTGCTTTTTGAGCAGGGAGAAAATCACGTCCTGCTTGCGCGAACGGGCCATATTTTCTATGCCCATCTGTTCGGCCAATTCGAGCAGTTCGGTAATCGGCTTTTGCTTGAGTTCAGTCAGATTCATATAGGAATGACGTAATCATTTATGGAGGGGGGAAATTAAGCTTTTGGCTTAATGAGGCCGCGCCGCAGAGAAGGCGACAGGATCGCGTACTTATTCGAAAAGGAGTGCGTCGGCGACGGCTAGCAGGGGGCAGTGGAGAAACCAGTGCGGGGCCGAATGTACCACCTGAGTTTCGGAGCGTCTAGCCCTCAATAACGAAAAGGCCCCGCATAATGCGGGGCCTTTTCATGACGCTTTATAACAACGCTTAGATGTTGGCGTCGAGGAAAGCGGCCAATTGCGACTTCGACAGCGCGCCGACCTTGGTGGCTTCGACGTTGCCGTTCTTGAACAGCATCAGCGTCGGGATACCACGCACGCCATGCTTGGCCGGGGTTTCCTGGTTCTCGTCGATGTTCAGTTTGGCAACGGTCAGCTTGCCTTTGTAGGTCTCGGCAATTTCGTCCAGGACAGGAGCGATCATTTTGCAAGGGCCGCACCACTCAGCCCAGTAGTCGACCAGTACAGCGCCTTCGGCCTTGAGTACGTCGGCCTCGAAGCTAGCGTCGCTAACGTGTTTGATAAGATCGCTGCTCATGGAAGTCTCCAGGTTGTAAGCAAAAAAACGTGGCCCATCATAGCTGCCCTTCCCCCGTTCAGGAAGCCGCAGATGATTGAGTCTCGCTATGGTGGCCCATGAATTTGGGTATAGCTCAAGTCACGAGGTGGCGGGAGCGACGAAGGCAATCCCGGTGCGCAGGGCGGCGTTGCGCACGTGCTCCTGCATGGCCTTCTGTGCGGCGCCGGACGATCGGCGCGCCAGTGCACGGAGAATTTTACGGTGTTCCTGCCAGGTTTCCATGGCCCGTTCGGCCCGGATGAACGGTAGCTTCTGGCTCTCCAGAAAGATGTCGGCGCTGGCTGTCAGGATGCTCAGCATCGCCTGATTGCCGCTGGCCAGGAGGATGCGCCGGTGAAACTCGAAGTCCAGTCGCGCCGCCGCATCGAAGTTGGCGGCACGCAGTTCGTTGCGCATGGCGGCGACGTTGTCTTCCAGGGCATCGAGATCCTCGGTGCTCAGGGTCACGGCCGCCAAACCCGAGGCAAAACCCTCCAGCGCATAGCGCAACTGGAAGATGTCCAGCGGCGATGCCTGGGCCGCGAATGGCCAGCCCGGCACCGCATCGCCCCGGGGCAGATCGACCGGTGACTGCACGAACACGCCCTTGCCCGGCTGGATGCTGATCACGCCCAGCGCACTCAGGGACGACAACGCCTCGCGCAACGATGCCCGGCTGACCCCCAATTGCACCGCCAGGTCCCGTTGCGAGGGCAAGGCATCCCCCGGCCCGAAACCTTGCTCGGTGATCAGTTTGCGGATGGCTTGCAGCGCCACTTCAGGTACTGCGCGGGAGATCGAGTTCATGGTTTCTTCAGACGAACCAGGCCAATGAGCGGCTAGTTGTAAAGCTATTCGCGACGTCCGGCAAGTCGTGCCCCATGGGGGTTCGGGAATTTTCACGGGTGCGCCATCAGGGTGCGAAACACCACCCAACTGTTCAGACCAGTAAGACCGAGCGACACCAGCAAAACCGTGGCCTGCACCCCCTGAAAACGAATCTTGGCATGGCCCGTGCTCTGTCGATCCGCAGAAATCACTTCCCGCCGATCCGGAGATTTGCCATGACCATGCGTTACAGCGCCCTCCTCGCCGCCCTGTTTGCCAGCCTGATGCTGAGCCAGGCACCCGCCCACGCCGACAGTCTGGAGGATGTGGTCAAACGCGGCACCCTCAAAGTCGCCGTGCCCCAGGACTTCCCGCCGTTCGGTTCGGTCGGCCCGGACATGAAACCTCGCGGCCTCGACATCGATACCGCCAAGCTGCTGGCCGACCAACTCAAGGTCAAACTCGAACTGACCCCGGTCAACAGCACCAACCGCATTCCGTTCCTGACCACCGGCAAGGTCGACCTGGTGATTTCCAGCCTCGGCAAGAACCCGGAGCGCGAGAAAGTCATCGATTTCTCCCGTGCCTACGCGCCGTTCTACCTCGCCGTATTCGGTCCGCCAGACGCCGCCATCAAGGGTCTGGACGATCTCAAGGGCAAAACCATCAGCGTCACCCGTGGCGCCATCGAAGACATTGAGCTGACCAAAGTCGCCCCCGAAGGCGTGACTATCAAACGCTTCGAAGACAACAACTCGACCATCGCCGCCTACCTTGCCGGGCAAGTCGACCTGATCGCCAGCGGCAACGTGGTGATGGTGGCCATCAGCGAGAAAAGCCCGAAACGCGTACCGGCCCTGAAAGTGAAGCTCAAGGACTCGCCGGTGTACGTCGGTGTGAACAAGAACGAGCCGGCGTTGCTGGACAAGGTCAATCAGATCCTCACCACCGCCAAGGCTGACGGTGCGCTGGAGAAGAACTCGCAAACCTGGCTGAAAGAACCGCTGCCGGCCGATCTCTGATCGTTCGCTCGGGAGACGACTTATGGCTTATCAGTTCGATTTCTTGCCGGTGGTGGAAAACACCGACCTGCTGCTGCGCGGTGCGTTGTTCACCCTTGAGCTGACGGCCGTTGGCGCAGTGTTCGGGGTCGCTCTGGGCATCATCGGCGCACTGGTGCGGGCGTGGAACATCCGCCCGTTCGCCGGCATTTTCGGGGTCTACGTCGAGTTGATCCGCAACACACCCTTTCTGGTGCAGTTGTTTTTCATCTTCTTCGGTTTGCCGTCGCTGGGCCTGCAGATCTCCGAATGGCAAGCGGCGGTGCTGGCGATGGTGATCAACCTGGGCGCCTATTCGACCGAGATCATCCGCGCCGGCATTCAAGCGATCCCCCGCGGACAACTGGAAGCCGCAGCCGCCCTCGCGATGTCGCGTTTCGAAGCCTTCCGCCACGTGGTTCTGCTGCCGGCACTGGGCAAAGTCTGGCCGGCCCTGAGCAGCCAGATCATCATCGTCATGCTCGGCTCGGCGGTCTGTTCGCAGATCGCCACCGAAGAGCTGAGTTTCGCCGCCAACTTCATTCAGTCGCGCAACTTTCGCGCCTTTGAAACCTATGCCCTGACCACGCTGCTCTACCTGTGCATGGCGCTGCTGATCCGCCAATTGCTGAACTGGATCGGCCGCCGCTACCTGTCCAAAAGCAGTGCAAGGAGCAGCCAATGAGCGATTTCACCTTCTGGGACATCCTGCGCAACCTGCTCACAGGCCTGCAATGGACGCTGGCGTTGTCGCTGGTGGCGTTTATCGGCGGTGGGCTGATCGGTTTGCTGATCATGGTGATGCGGATTTCAAAGAAATCCCTGCCCAGCCACTTCGCCCGCACCTACATCGAATTGTTCCAGGGCACGCCGCTGTTGATGCAGCTGTTTCTGGTGTTCTTCGGTGTGGCCTTGGCCGGTGTGGAAATTTCGCCGTGGATGGCGGCGGCGATTGCCCTGACACTGTTCACCAGCGCCTACCTGGCAGAGATCTGGCGCGGTTGCGTCGACTCGATCCCCAACGGCCAGTGGGAAGCCTCGTCGAGCCTGGCGCTCAACCCGCTGGAGCAATTGCGTTACGTGATCCTGCCGCAAGCACTGCGCATCGCCGTGGCGCCGACCGTGGGCTTCTCGGTGCAAGTGGTCAAGGGCACCGCCGTCACCTCGATCATCGGCTTCACCGAACTGACCAAGACCGGCGGCATGCTCGCCAACGCGACCTTCGAACCCTTCATGGTCTACGGCCTCGTCGCCCTCGGTTACTTCCTGCTCTGCTACCCCTTGTCCCTCAGTGCGCGCTACCTGGAAAGGAGACTGCATGCCTCTGCTTAGAATTTCCGCCCTGCATAAATATTACGGCGACCACCACGTACTCAAAGGCATCGATCTGAGTATCGAGGAAGGCCAGGTGGTGGCGATCATCGGTCGCAGCGGCTCGGGCAAGTCCACCTTGCTGCGCACCCTCAATGGTCTGGAATCAATCAACGACGGCGTGATCGAAGTCGACGGCGAATACCTCGACGCCGCCCGCGCCGACCTGCGCAGCCTGCGGCAGAAAGTCGGGATGGTGTTCCAGCAGTTCAACCTGTTCCCGCACCTGACCGTCGGCGAAAACGTCATGCTTGCGCCACAAGTGGTGCAGAAAGTGCCGAAAGCCAAAGCCGCCGAACGGGCGCGACAGATGCTGGAACGGGTCGGGCTGGGCGAGAAATTCGACGCCTTCCCGGATCGACTCTCTGGCGGCCAGCAACAGCGGGTGGCGATCGCCCGGGCGCTGGCCATGTCGCCGAAAGTCTTGCTGTGCGACGAAATCACCTCGGCCCTGGACCCGGAACTGGTCAATGAAGTGTTGAGCGTGGTCCGGCAACTGGCCAGGGAAGGCATGACCTTGATCATGGTCACCCATGAAATGCGTTTTGCCCGGGAGGTGGGCGACAAATTGGTGTTCATGCACCAGGGCAAGGTGCATGAAGTGGGAGATCCGAAGGTGTTGTTTGCCAATCCGCAGACGGCGGAGCTGGCGAACTTCATTGGGACCGTGGAGGCGGCGGGCTGAACCTCTGTGGCGAGGGAGCTTGCTCCCGCTCGGCTGCGCAGCAGTCGTAAAACCTGCCGACCGGCTTTTCCTGAAGCACTGCGTTGAATGGTTTTGGGGCCGCTGCGCTGCCCAGCGGGAGCAAGCTCCCTCGCCACAGGAACCCACGTCGTCCGTGCGCTGGATCAAGGCATTAAACCGTACGCGTTGGCGCGAGCGTTTGATCGTGGCAGGATGTGGAGGTTAACGACCGAGACCCCCTGACCATGCCGCTATCCCAAGTCAAGAATCTGTCCCTGATCGCCGCAATCGACCTAGGCTCCAACAGCTTTCACATGGTCGTGGCCAAGGCCCAGAACGGCGAAATCCGGATTCTCGAGCGTCTCGGGGAGAAGGTTCAGCTGGCCGCCGGCATCGACGAAGAGCGTCAACTCAGCGAAGAATCCATGCAACGCGGGCTCGATTGCCTGAAGCGTTTCGCCCAACTGATCAGCGGTATGCCGCCCGGCACCGTGCGGATCGTCGGCACCAACGCCCTGCGCGAAACCCGTAACCGCGCTGAATTCATCCACCGCGCCGAAGAAATCCTCGGCCATCCGGTAGAAGTCATCTCCGGCCGTGAAGAAGCGCGCCTGATTTACCTCGGCGTCTCCCACACCCTCGCCGATACCCCGGGCAAACGTCTGGTGGCCGACATCGGCGGCGGCAGTACCGAATTCATCATCGGGCAGAGATTCGAGCCATTGCTGCGCGAAAGCCTGCAAATGGGTTGCGTCAGCTACACCCAACGCTATTTCAAGGACGGCAAGATCACCCCGGCCCGCTACGCCCAGGCGTACACCGCGGCGCGGCTGGAGATCATGAGCATCGAACACGCCCTGCACCGCCTGACCTGGGATGAAGCCATCGGCTCCTCGGGCACCATTCGCGCCATTGGCCTGGCGCTGAAGGCCGGCGGGCATGGCACTGGCGAGGTGAACGCCGAAGGCTTGGCCTGGCTCAAGCGCAAGCTGATCAAACTCGGTGATGTCGAGAAAATCGACTTCGAAGGCATCAAGCCCGACCGCCGGGCGATCTTTCCCGCCGGGCTGGCGATTCTCGAAGCGATCTTCGACGCCCTCGAACTGCAACGCATGGACCACTGTGAAGGCGCCCTTCGCGAAGGCGTGCTCTATGACCTGCTGGGCCGTCATCATCACGAAGATGTCCGTGAGCGCACGCTCAGCTCGCTCATGGAGCGTTACCACGTCGATCTGGAGCAAGCTGCGCGGGTCGAACGCAAGGCGCTGCATGCCTTCGATCAAGTGGCCGCGGACTGGGAGCTGGATGACGGCGTCTGGCGCGAACTGCTGAGCTGGGCAGCCAAGGTCCATGAAGTGGGCCTGGACATCGCCCACTATCAGTATCACAAACACGGCTCGTACCTGATCGAGCACTCGGACCTGGCCGGGTTCTCCCGCGAAGACCAACTGATGCTCGCGCTACTGGTGCGTGGCCACCGTCGCAATATTCCCAAGGACAGGTTTGCCGATTTTGGCGACGACGGCATCAAGCTGATTCGCCTGTGCGTGCTGCTGCGCTTTGCGATTCTGTTCCACCACATCCGTGGCACCCAGGAAATGCCGCAGGTCGTGCTGCACGCCAACGGCGACAGCCTGGATGTGTTATTCCCGGAACATTGGCTGGATGACAACCAGTTGACCCAGGCCGACTTCGCTCTGGAAGCGGAATGGCTGACCCGCGTCAGCTTCGTGCTGAACGTTCGCTAAGCCTGTGGTGAGGGAGCTTGCTCCCGTTGGGCCTCGCAGCGGCCCCAAAAGAAGGACTGCTACGCAGTCCAGCGGGAGCAAGCTCCCTCGCCACAGTCATTCATCGCTCATCGCTCGGGCGAGGTAAAAAAAAATGGCGATCCACATGGATCGCCATTTTTTATCGCCCAAGGTTTGCGTTAACGCACCGCCAGAATCGGGCTACCCAATCGCTCCAGCAAGGTTGCCTGGGCACTGCGCGGGTTCTGGTTGCCGGTCGGGGTGTTGCGTATGTAGCGACCGTCCGACTGCAGACTCCAGCTGTGGGTGTTGTCGGTGAGATAAAGCTCCAGCTCTTTCTTGACCCGCAAAATCAGCTTCTTGCCCTCGACCGGGAAGCAAGTCTCGACGCGCTTGTCGAGGTTGCGCTCCATCCAGTCGGCACTGGACAGGAACATCTGCTCTTCACCGCCATTGAGGAAGTAGAAGACCCGGGTGTGCTCCAGGAAACGACCGATGATCGAACGTACGTGGATGTTGTGCGATACCCCGGCGATGCCCGGTCGCAGGCAGCACATGCCGCGCACCACCAGATCGATGCGTACCCCGGACTGGCTGGCCTTGTACAACGCGCGGATGACCTTTGGATCGGTCAGCGAGTTGAACTTGGCAATGATGTGCGCCGGTTTGCCGTCGAGGGCGAATTGCGTCTCCCGGGCAATCATGTCGAGCATGCCCTTCTTCAACGTGAACGGCGCGTGCAGCAGTTTTTTCATGCGCAGGGTTTTACCCATGCCGATCAACTGGCTGAACAGTTTGCCGACGTCTTCGCACAAGGCATCGTCGGAGGTCAGCAGGCTGTAGTCGGTGTACAGACGAGCGTTGGCCGCGTGGTAGTTGCCGGTACCCAAGTGAGCGTAGCGAACAATCTCACCGGCTTCGCGACGCAGAATCAGCATCATCTTGGCGTGGGTCTTGAAGCCGACCACGCCGTAAATCACCACGGCGCCGGCCGCCTGCAGACGGCTGGCCAGCTGCAGGTTGGATTCTTCATCGAACCGCGCGCGCAATTCGATCACCGCCGTCACTTCCTTGCCGTTCCGCGCCGCATCCACCAGCGCATCGACGATCTCCGAGTTGGCGCCGCTGCGATACAACGTCTGGCGAACCGCCAACACGTGTGGATCCTTGGCCGCCTGACGCAGCAAGTCGACCACCGGGGTGAAGGATTCGAACGGGTGCAGCAGCAGGATGTCCTGCTTGCTGATCACGCTGAAAATGTTCTCGCTGTTCTGCAGCAGTTTCGGGATCTGCGGGGTGAACGGCGTGTATTGCAACTCCGGATGACTGTCCAGGCCGGTGATGCTGAACAGCCGCGTCAGGTTGACCGGACCGTTGACCTGATACAGCTCGGTCTCCTGCAGGTTGAACTGCTTGAGCAGGTAATCGGACAGGTGTTTCGGGCAGGTGTCGGCCACTTCCAGCCGCACCGCATCACCGTAGCGACGGGAGAACAACTCGCCGCGCAGGGCGCGGGCCAGGTCTTCCACGTCTTCGGTATCGACCGCGAGGTCGGCATTTCGGGTCAGACGGAACTGGTAGCAACCCTTGACCTTCATGCCCTGGAACAGGTCATCGGCGTGCGCGTGGATCATCGATGACAAGAACACGTAGTTGTCGCCAGGGCCGCCGACTTCTTCCGGCACCTTGATAACCCGCGGCAGCAGACGCGGCGCCGGGATGATCGCCAGGCCGGAATCGCGACCGAAGGCGTCGATGCCTTCGAGCTCGACGATGAAGTTCAGGCTCTTGTTCACCAGCAACGGGAACGGGTGCGTCGGGTCGAGACCGATCGGGGTGATGATCGGCGCGATCTCGTCGCGGAAATAACGGCGGACCCAAGTCTTGAGCTTGGTAGTCCAGTAACGACGACGGATGAAGCGGACCTGATGTTTTTCCAGTTCCGGCAACAGAATGTCGTTGAGAATCGCGTATTGGCGGTCGACGTGACCGTGCACCAATTCGCTGATGCGGGCCAGGGCCTGATGCGGCTGCAGGCCATCGGCGCCGGCCTGTTCACGGGCGAAGGTGATCTGCTTCTTCAGGCCGGCCACACGAATCTCGAAGAACTCGTCCAGGTTGCTGGAGAAGATCAGCAGAAACTTCAGCCGCTCCAGCAATGGGTAGGACTCATCCAGCGCCTGTTCCAGCACGCGGATGTTGAACTGCAGTTGCGAGAGCTCGCGATGGATGTACAGGCTGCTGTCATCCAGACCGGGAATGGCAATCGCTGGCGCCGCCACAACGGGCTCGGCCACCACCGCGGGTGGAGCGGGCTCCAGCTCCGGCGGAGTTTCAGCGATTTGCTCCACCACAGGTTGAGCGTCTTTTACGGCAACTTCAGTGAGTCCTTCGGTATTCATCGAATGTTCCTGGGAGGGCTATTTTTGCTCTCGTAACAATTGAGCAGCACGGACGGCAAAGTAAGTCAGGATGCCATCTGCGCCTGCACGTTTAAAAGCGGTCAGGGATTCGAGGATAACCCCTTCGCTCAACCAGCCATTCTGGATCGCCGCCATGTGCATGGCGTATTCGCCGCTGACCTGATACACAAAGGTCGGCACTTTGAACGCTTCCTTGACCCGATAAAGAATATCCAGATACGGCATGCCTGGCTTGACCATGACCATGTCTGCGCCTTCTGACAAGTCGGCCGCCACTTCGTGCAGGGCTTCGTTGCTGTTGGCCGGGTCCATCTGATAGGAGGCCTTGTTGGCCTTGCCCAGGTTCAACGCCGAACCCACCGCATCGCGGAACGGGCCGTAGTAGGCACTGGCGTACTTGGCCGAGTAGGCCATGATCCGCACATTGACGTGCCCAGCCAGCTCCAGCGCTTCGCGGATCGCCTGAATGCGCCCGTCCATCATGTCTGACGGGGCCACCACTTGAGCACCGGCTTCGGCGTGGGACAAAGCCTGTTTAACCAGTGCGTCGACGGTAATGTCGTTCTGCACGTAGCCTTCTTCGTCGAGGATGCCGTCCTGACCGTGGGTGGTGAACGGGTCCAGGGCAACGTCGGTGATCACACCCAGCTCCGGGAACTGCGCACGCAGAGCGCGGGTAGCGCGCTGGGCGATGCCGTTGGGGTTCCAGGCTTCGGCGGCATCCAGTGACTTGAGTTCCGGTGGCGTCACCGGGAACAGTGCCAGCGCAGGAATTCCCAGCTCGACCCATTTGGCAGCCTCTTCCAGCAACAGATCGATGGTCAGGCGTTCGACGCCCGGCATCGACGCCACTGCTTCGCGACGGTTTTCACCGTCCAGCACGAACACCGGCAGGATCAGGTCATCGACGGTCAGTACGTTTTCACGGACCAGACGACGCGAAAAATCATCACGACGGTTGCGACGCAGGCGGGTTGCAGGAAACAAACGGTTGGCGGGGGTAAAGCTCACGGCAGACTCCTGAGCCCGCGCTGGCGGGCGAGCGTGACAGTTATAAGCGGCCATTATGACCAACGTATGACAGTTGTGTGCACCCCTGTGACAGGTAGCCGCATTCCATTGTCCTTGTAGGAAATGTTCACGTCGAGACACATTTGGACACTTTCATGAATGTGCACGAAGGGTTAGGCTGCGCGTTCATTTCGCCAGCACCCAGACAATGCTCCAACAATTCCTACATGACTTCGGCTACTTTGCCCTGTTCCTCGGCACGTTTTTCGAAGGCGAAACCATTCTGGTACTCGCAGGCTTCCTCGCGTTCCGCGGATACATGGACATCAACCTGGTGGTGGTCGTGGCGTTCTTCGGCAGTTATGCCGGCGATCAGCTGTGGTACTTCCTGGGGCGCAAGCACGGGCGCAAATTGCTGGCACGTAAACCGCGCTGGCAACTGATGGGCGATCGGGCGCTGGAACATATCCGCAAGCATCCGGACATCTGGGTGCTGAGCTTCCGCTTTGTCTATGGCTTGCGCACTGTGATGCCGGTGGCAATCGGTCTGTCGGGCTATCCGCCGGGACGCTATCTGCTGCTCAACGGGATTGGCGCGGCCATCTGGGCTGCGGCGCTGGCAGCGGCTGCGTATCACTTCGGCGCGGTGCTCGAAGGTATGCTGGGCAGCGTCAAGAAATACGAGCTGTGGGTGCTGGGCGCCCTGCTGGTCCTGGGCTTCGTCCTGTGGCTGCGGCGGCGCTTCAAGAATGCCCGCTTGGCGAAAAAGATCTACGCCGATGAACAGGCATTGAAAGCCGAACAGGCCAAGTCCAGCGAACCTACGACGCCCATCGAGTGACGCGGTTTCTACAGCAGTAGAGGCCGATGCCGCTGAGCAGGCTGTAACTGAGCAGCACCACCCAGCCCACCGCGCTGGCTGGCCATAGCCCGACCATCGGTGCCAGCCACACCAGCGGCAGGTTTGACGCCAGCCGCAACAGCTCCAGCTTCAACGCCTGCGGGCGATTCTCCAGGGCTGCACCCAACACGAACAACCCCAACGCCACGGCGCCCCAACCCAACACCAGGGCTGCGGTCGGCAGGCTCTGCTCCAAATTCATCAAGTAACTGCCCAAGGCGATGTAGACGCAGAACTGCAGCGCCACATACCACTGCTGACGTCCGTCCAGCGGCACCTCGAATTTGCGGAACTGAGCCAGGTCCGGCTTGTTCATCGGGTATTTGGCCGCCACGTCCGCCGGCCGCCAACCGGTGCGCATGAACCAGATCCGCAGCTTGTCCCACCAGCGCTCGGCGCGTCGGGCGTCATCCCACAACTGCGCGTAAAACTGCACGTTTGCCCACAGCGGATTCCAGCTCGCCAGCGGCGTGGTCACGCCGAAAATCACCGGTTCGTTGTCGTCCTCTTCCTGGAACGAGCCGAACAGACGGTCCCAAATAATGAACACCCCGCCGTAGTTGCGATCCATGTAAAGAGCGTTCTGTGCATGGTGAGCCCGATGATTGGACGGCGTGACGAAGAACCACTCGAACCAGCCAAGCTTGGGAATATGCCGGGTATGCACCCAGAACTGGTACAGCAGGTTCAACGCCGCAACGCTGACGAACACCAGCAGCGGCACGCCGAGCACGGCCAGGGGCAGGTAGAAAATCCAGCTCAACAGAAACCCGGTGCTGGTCTGGCGCAGGGCCGTGGAGAGGTTGTAGTCCTCGCTCTGGTGATGCACCGAATGCGCGGCCCAGAGGATGTTGCGCTCATGGCCCATCCGGTGCAGCCAGTAGTAGCAGAAGTCGTAGAAGACGAATGCAAATACCCAGACCCAGACACTGTCGGCCGACAGCTCGATCAAGGCCAGATGTCCCAGGGCGAAGGCATAAGTGACCAGGCCGACACCTTTGGTCAACAGGCCCGTGGTAGTCGACAATACGCCGGTGCTGAGGCTGTTGATCGCGTCTGCCACGCGGTAATTGCTCACCCCGCGCCAACGGTCGGCCAACAACTCGACCGCAATCAGCACAAAGAAAAACGGCACCGCATACAGAATGAAGTTCATGACGCGACCTGATCGGAATCGTTCAGCAGAGATTAGGTGTAGCCGCGAATTAACCCTATGGCAACGAGTGACAAATTAGTGGACATTTAACGCCATGAATCTGGAGAAAAGCCCATGAGCAAAAAAATTGCAGTGATCCTTTCCGGCTGTGGCGTGTACGACGGCGCCGAGATCCACGAAAGCGTGATCACCCTGCTGCGGCTGGACCAGCGCGGTGCCCAGGTGCAGTGCTTCGCACCCAACATCGCGCAGTTGCATGTGATCAACCACCTGACTGGCGAAGAAATGCCCGAATCGCGCAACGTGCTGGTGGAATCGGCGCGTATCGCCCGGGGCAACATCAAGGATATCCGTGAAGCGGACGTCGAAGATTTCGATGCGCTGATCGTTCCCGGTGGTTTCGGGGCGGCCAAGAACCTGTCGAACTTTGCCGTCGAAGGCGCCGGCTGCAGCGTTCAACCTGACGTCCTGGCGTTGACCGAAGCGTTCGCCGAGGCTGGCAAACCGGTGGGGCTGATCTGCATCTCGCCGGCCCTGGCGGCAAAAATCTACGGCCCGGGCGTGACCTGCACCATCGGCAACGATGCCGATACCGCCGCCGCGATGAACAAGATGGGCGCCACCCACGCCGAGTGCGCAGTGACCGACATCGTCGAAGACAAGGCGCGCAAGCTGGTGAGCACGCCGGCGTACATGCTCGCGCAATCGATCAGCGAAGCCGCTTCCGGCATCAACAAATTGGTCGACCGCGTACTGGAACTGACCCACGAAAACGACGCGTAAAAGAGAGGCAAGATCAAAAGATCGCAGGCTTCGCCAACACCTACAGGGACCGGGACCGACGCAGTTTTCGGGTCAATGCAAAACGCTGTAGGAGCTGCCGCAGGCTGCGATCTTTTCAGGCTTTACGCGACAACCGGGTCAGTATCCGATCCAGCGCATTGGCGAACGCCTGTTTCTCGCGATCGCCGAACGGCGCCGGTCCGCCGCTCATCTGCCCCTGCTCGCGCAAGTCGGTGAACAGGTTACGCACCGCCAGTCGATCGCCCATGTTCTGCGCATCGAACTCCTTGCCTCGCGGATCCAGCGCAGCAACACCGTTCTTCACCAGCCGATCCGCCAGCGGCACATCGCTGCAAATCACCAACTCCCCTGGCACCGCGTGTTCCACCAGGTAATCGTCGGCGGCATCCGGGCCGCTGGGCACCACGATCAGTTTCACCAGCGCAAGGCCCGGCTTGATCTGCGGCTGACCGGCCACCAGTACCACTTCGAACTGGCGCTTGAGGGCGAACTTCACCACTAAATCCTTGGCTGCCCGAGGGCAGGCGTCAGCATCGATCCATACGCGCATTGGATTTCCTCTATTGAAAAGCATCGCGGGCAAGCCCGCTCCCACAAGGTTAGCGCTGAACCTGTGGGAGCGGGCTTGCCCGCGAATATGAGCGCAGCGAATGCTTTTAAGAAGCCGGCAACTGCCGCTTCTCGGCCATCCGGCTGCGACTGTACAGCACGATGATCGCAATGATCGCCACAGCCTGGGCACTCAGCGAATACGCATCAGCGTGGATCCCCAACCAGTCGAAGTCAAAGAACGGTACCGGACGCGTGCCGAAGACCCCGGCTTCCTGCAACGCCTTCACGCCATGGCCGGCAAACACCACCGACAACGCGCACAGCAATCCGGCATTGATGCCGAAGAACAGTGCCAGCGGCAGCTTTGCCGAGCCGCGCAGAATCACCCAGGCCAGACCGACCAGCATAACCAGCGCCGTCGCGCCGCCAGCCATTACGGCGTTATGCCCTGCAGGCCCCGCCTGCAACCACAAGGTTTCGTAAAACAGGATCACTTCGAACAGTTCGCGGTACACCGAGAAGAACGCCAGGATCGCAAACCCGAAGCGCCCACCGCCGCTCACCAGGCTGCTCTTGATGTAATCCTGCCAGGCCGCTGCGTGGCGACGGTCGTGCATCCATACACCGAGCCAGAGCACCATGACACTGGCAAACAGCGCAGTGGCCCCTTCCAGCAGCTCACGCTGGGCCCCGCTGACGTCAATCACATACGCCGCCACCGCCCAGGTCGCCAGCCCGGCCAACAGCGCCAGGCCCCAACCGATGTTGACGCTGCGCACCGCCGATTGCTGGCCGGTATTGCGCAGGAACGCGAGGACCGCCGCAAGCACCAGAATGGCTTCCAGACCTTCTCGCAACAGAATCAACAGACCGGAGATGTAGCTCAGCGACCAGCTCAAGCCATCGCTACCGAGCAGGCCAGCGGATTCTTTCAGCTTGGCCTTGGCCACTTCCAGACGTTGCTCCACCTGGGCCACCGGCAAGCCGTCCTGCAACGACTGACGGTAAGCCATCAGAGACTTTTCAGTGTCTTTGCGCACGTTGGCGTCGACGTTGTCGAGGGAGCTTTCGACCAGTTCGAAGCCTTCCAGGTACGCCGCAACCGACAGGTCGTAGGCCTGATCGTGCTGCCCGGCGCGATAGGCGGCAATACTCTTGTCCAGCGTGGCCGCCGTGTATTCAAGCAATTGCCCCGGGCCACGCTTGACCTGCGGCGGTTGCGCTCGTTGCGCGCGGAAGGTCGCGGCCGCTTGCGGACCTTCGACGGCCTGCACTTCGGCTGGCGTCTGACGCGCCAGGTCGGCGATGTTGTAGGTTTTTTCGGATTTTGCCGCGGCCGGATCGGCGCTGAAGCCGGCGATGTAGGTCGCCAGGTCCCAACGCTGACGATCATCCAGCTGATCGGCGAAGGCCGGCATGTCAGTACCTTCGACGCCCATACCCAGCGTGTTGTAAAGCGCGTAGAGGCTCAGGCGGTCCAGACGCGCGGCATCGCGCAGATTGGTCGGCGGTGGCGTCATGCCGACACCTGCCGGGCCGTCACCGATGCCCGTATCGCCATGGCACACCGAGCATTGCTGGGCATACAGCGGCGCGCCGCGGGTCGGGTCCGGGGTAATGACCGGAGCCTGGCTGACTTCATAGGTCACCGCCAGTTTTGCCCCCAGTTGCCGCGCCTGACGGGTGACGTCCGCGCCGTCCTTGCGAGCGGCGATCGCGGTGCGCAGACCGTTGACGCCCTGCTCCAGTTCGGAACGTTCGGGTTTGGCCGGCAAATCGGCGATCAACCCTTGCAGCTCCCCCAGGAACGTCTGCTGTTCGAGATACTCAGCCTCATCAATAACCTTGCCTCCCTCGACCGCCGTCGGGTAATCGGCGGCAATGTAATCGAGCAAATGCAAGGCCTTGGGCGCACCCTCCGCGGTTTCGGCCAGCGCATTGAAGCTGCAGAACGCGATCATCGGCAGCACGAGCCACGCCAGAAAACGAGAGGAGCCAGTCATGAATAAATCTCAAATGGAAATACGAAGTAACACATTGTTCACTTCCAATGAGTTTCGCTCAAGCTTTGTTGGTATTTCCTGCCTAGCTGCGTATAAATTCAGCGGCCAATTGCCACCCTCCGTCGGTTTCGTTCAGGGAAGAATCAACGTCCATGCATTCACGCCTGTTTTTCTCGTTGCTGTTAAGCCTTGCCCTGCAACTGACTGGTTGCGCCGCTTACCGCAACTACGACCTGGAACTGGAGCAAACGACCGCCCAGTTGAAAGCGGGAAATCCGCAGGGCGCTCTCCAACTGCTGGAGCTGCACAATCCATCAGAAGAACGGGACCTGCTCTACTACTTCGAAAAAGGTGCAGTCCTGAGTGCCGGTGGGGCGCTGCAGCAAAGCCAGGTTACCTGGCGCAGTGCAGAGCAAATGGTGATCCAGCGCCAGGACACCGTCGAGTCTGCCGGCACACAGCTCTTGTCCGCGATGGGCGATCATTGGGGCAGCATCATCAACGACAAACTGCGTCGCTACGATGGCTACGACTACGAAAAAGTCATGCTGACCACGCAAATGGCCCTGAACCAGTTGGCCGTGAATGACTTCGACGGTGCGCGCGCCGACATCAAGAAAACCCACGAACGTGAAGCTCTGATTGCCCGTCAGCGGGAAAAGGAATACGAGCGACTTGAAGAAGAAGCCAAGGCCCAGGGCGTTCGCGTGCACTACAAGGATCTCCAGGGCTACCCCGTGATGACCCTCGATGCGCCCGCCGTGATCGCGCTGAAAAACGGCTATCAGAGTGCATTCAGTCACTACCTGGCCGGGTTTACGTATGAAGCGCTGGGTGAGCGTGATCTTGCCGCCCCGGGTTATCGCCAGGCCATCGAGTTGCGACCCGACCTGCCCTTCTTCGAGCAGGCATTGCGCGAACTCGACAAACCGGCCACCAAGGCCAATGAAAGTGATGTGCTGATCATCGTGCAAAGTGGCCTGGCGCCAGCGCGCAGTTCGGTTCGTGTCCCCTACCCGGTGCGGCTGGAAGACAATCAGGTGATCGTCGCCAACGTGTCGTTTCCGGTGATGGTTCCCGACACGTCGACCCCGGCGTTCACGCAGATGACGATCGACGGTCGCAAACAGCAACTGATCCTTGTAAACAGCATCACCGACATGTCTTTACGCACGTTGCGCGACGATATGCCGGGCATCATTCAGCGCACCGCATATCGCGCCTACCTGGCCGCTTCTGTTCAGGCTACGGACAACCGACGCGACCCGAGCAAAGCCTCGTACGTGACGCAGCACGATGGCTTTGAGCACGCGGACACCCGAACCTGGCGTACCTTGCCCAACATCACCCTGGTGGCGCGCCTACGCCTGAAAAAAGGCGAGCACCTGATCAGCCTGCCCAACGCGCCGGGCGCCGCGCCCCTGAAAGTCCGCATCGAGCAAAACCATCAGGTCATAACCCTGCGAGCGCTGGGAGAGCGGATTTACAGCAACGGAGTGGCTTTCGAACCTGCCGTTGCGCCTGAAAGCAGTGTGGTATCAGGCCAGAAATAAGTAATGGCACGTTGTGAAAACATACAATTAAAAAGCCATTACATAGCCAGCATCCCTGTTTATAATGCCGCGCCGTCGTTATCACGATACGGCATTTAAGCTCCTCTTTTTATGAGGAATTGGCAGGACGCCAGTCTCCCTGCCGATAGGTCCCAACAGCCCGACCAGCACGCGCGGCTGCTTATACTCAGGGAAGAAGTACCCCCTATGGCCTCTCGCGCCCTTACCTCGATCGCGCTCAGCGCTGTCACCTTGCTCTCCGGCTGTTCGGCTTTTCGCAACTACGATTCCGAACTGGCACAAACCAACCAGCAACTGGCTGCCGGCAACGTCGACGCCGCCTTGACCTTGTTGGAAAAGAACAACACCGGCGCCGACAAAGACCTGCTCTATTACTTCGAGAAGGGTGAACTGCTGCGCGCCAAGGGCGATTTGTCCGGCAGCCAGAACGCCTGGAGCAGCGCCGATCAGGTGGTGGGCAAGTGGGAAGACTCAGTCAAGCTCGACACCGAAAAGTACCTGGCTCAGTTCGGCAGCTTCCTGGTCAATGACAAAGTCCGTCGCTACGAAGGCTACGACTACGAAAAAGTCATGCTGACCACGCAGATGGCCCTCAACCTGCTGGCGGTGAATGACTTCGACGGCGCGCGCACCGCGATCAAGAAAACTCACGAACGTGAAGCGGTGATCGCCGACCTGCGCGACAAGGAATACCTCAAGAGCGAAGAGCAGGCCGAGAAAGAAGGCGTCAAAACCCAATACAAGGATCTTCAGGGGTATCCGGTGGCCAGCCTCGACGCGCCGGAAGTGGTCAGCCTGAAAAACAGCTACCAGAGTGCGTTCAGCCATTACCTGGCCGGTTTCGTCTATGAAGCCCTGGGCGAGAAAGACCTGGCTGCGCCGGGTTATCGCAAGGCCGCCGAGCTGCGCCCGAACACGCCGTTGCTGGAACAGGCGCTGGTGAATCTGGACAAGCCCGCCAAGGACGAGGACAGTGACATCCTGATCGTCGTGCAAAGCGGCCTGGCGCCGTCCCGCGACTCGATTCGTATTCCGTTGCCATTGCCGATCAGCAACCAGTTGGTGATCACACCGCTGTCGTTCCCGATCATCAAACCGGACACCTCGACTGCTCCCTTCGCCCAGATTGGCGTAGACGGTCAGCAACTGAACCTGACGCAACTCAACAGCACCACCGCCATGTCCCGCCGCGCGCTGCGTGATGACATGCCGGGCATCATCCTGCGCACCACCGTCCGTGCCGTGACCAAAGGCGTGGCGCAGAAGAAGATCAACGAAACCAACCCATTGGCGGGTCTGGCGGTCGGTATCTCTTCAGCTGTGCTCGAAGGTGCCGATACCCGTACATGGCGCACCCTGCCGGACACCACTCAGGTGGTGCGTCTGCGCTTGAAGAAAGGCGAGCATCACGTCTCGCTGCCGAGTGCCGCAGGTGGTTCGGTGGTCAAGATCACCGTCGATCAGCGCTATCAGGTCATCAGCCTGCGCGCCGTGGGCAATCAGGTATTCGCCAGCGGCCAGGCCGCCCATGTGATCCCGAGCGCCAACCCGACCACCGTGGCCAGCCTCAAACAACCTTAAGAACGGAGTCTTTGCATGCGCTTCAAACTCATCACTGTTGTCGCCCTGGCCTTGCTGGCCGGCTGCGCCACCCCGCCACCACCAGAGCCAGGCAGCGCTGCCAGCAAGGTCGTGGCCATGGGCAAGCTCAAGAACATCGTGGTCGGCGCCATGCGCGTGGCGCGGGAAAACGGCTTCATGACGGTCAACGCACAGCTGAGCAACACCAGCTACAACAACAAGACCTTCTACTACCGCTTTGCCTGGCTCGGCCCTGAAGGCTTCCCGGTTGCCGAAGAGGAAACCTGGAAAAGCCAGATGATGTACGGCGAGCAGACCAGTTTCATCCAGGCCATTGCGCCAACCGCCAAAGCCGTGGATTTCCGTCTCGAAATCAAAACGCCTTAAGCCCGACACCCTATTCGTTCAGTTCTAGAGAGCATTCCCATGTTTGCACGCTTTTCGTTCATCGCCGTCATCGCCCTCCTGGCCAGCGGTTGCGCCAACACTTCACCGACGCTGGGCAGCAAAAACATCAGCTACGGCGACACCAAAGCGGTTGAAACCGTGACCAACGAGTTCGGCTCCACCGACCTGCAGATGATCGCCGAATCCATGACCCGCTCCCTGGCACAGTCCGGAATCCTGCAAGGCCGTCCGGTGGTTCAGGTCTACGACGTGAAGAACAAGACCAGCGAGTACATCGATACCCGCGAAATCACCACCAGCATCAAGACCCAGCTGATGAAGTCCGGCGTCGCCCGTTTCGCCAGCGACAACACCGCAATGCAGAGCCAGGTCGACCAGCTCAAGCTGCAAAACCAGAGCGGCCTGTACAAGAAGAGCACCGTGGCCAAGACCGGCAACATGATTGCCGCCCAATACCGTCTTGAAGGTTCGATCAGCTCGATCGTCAAGCGCAGCAGCGACTACAAGGACGTCTTCTACAAATTCAGCCTGCAATTGATCGACGTTGAAAGCGGTCTGGCCGAGTGGATGGACGAAAAAGAGATCCGCAAAACCACGGAGCGTTAATCGATGCGCACATGGATTGGCATGATGGCCCTGGCTTGCGCGTTCAGCGTGCAAGCGGCCCCGAAAGTTGCAGTAGCGGATCTGGCGTATCAGGAGCGTGTGGAGCAATACGTCCACACTGTTTCGGCACAGAGTAACCATAGCCAGAGCTATTACGGCGCCAGTGGTTCATCCAGTTACGAAGAGTACGAAGCCACCAGCAGCTACATCGAGCAAGGCGAGTTGCGCAAATTCACCGGCGACATCAAGGGCGAGATCCTGCGCACCGGGATGTTCCAGCTGGTGCAGGGCACGCCTTACACGGCATCTTCCAAAGGCGACGTGTATGACGTGATCAAGCGCATCAAGGCCGGTAGCTTCAAGGGTGCCGACTATGTGCTGTTCGGCACCGTGTCAGACATCGACTTCACCCGCGACATGAACGAGCTGGCCAATACCGACAGCTATTCGGCGGTGCTGGGGCTGACGCTGGTGGCGGACTTCAGCCTGATCAACACCAAGACCTTCGAGATCACCTCGGCCTTCACGGCGATGGGCGAAGGTCAGGACACCAAGCTGGTGAATGGCCGGGACATCCGGGTTTCCCTGAACCGCCCACGGGTGGTGCGTGACGTGTCCAAGGCGTTGGGTGAAGACGTGGCTTCGCAACTGAGCCAACAGCTCGGTGGTGGCGGTTACGAGCAGCCGGGTCAGGCACCGTTGCGTAATAACCTGCCGCGGGATACGGCGCCGGTGATTCTGCACTGATATCTGGCTGGCCACCCTGCGATGAGGGGGCTTGCCTGTGGCGAGGGAGCTTGCTCCCGTTGGGCCGCGCAGCGGCCCCAAAACCATTCCTCCAGTCATATCGGCAAACCGCATCAGCCGGTTTTACGACTGCTGCGCAGCCGAGCGGGAGCAAGCTCCCTCGCCACAAAAGCTCCCTCGCCACAAATGAAAAAGGCGACCTCGATAGGTCGCCTTTTTTTGTGCCTGAAGCTTTATGTCGCTGCTTTGCGCAAAGTCGCCATGAATGCCGCCGCGCCGATGAACAGACCGGCAAAAGTGCGGTTCATGCGCTTCTGCTGCTTGGGCGTGCGCAACAAACGCAGGACCTTGGCCGCCAGCCCGGTGTAGCCGGCCATGACGATCAGGTCGACACAGATCATGGTCACGCCGAGGATCAGGTACTGGGCCACCAGCGGCGCGTGGGGATCGATGAATTGCGGCAGCACCGCGAGCATGAACACCAAGGCCTTGGGGTTGCTGACGTTCACCAGAAAACCGCGGAACATCAGCGCCATCGGCTTGCCGATCTGCCGAATGGCAGCGTCATCGTTCATCTCATTGGGCAGCGCGCGCCATTGCTTGACCGCGAGGTAGACCAGGTAGGCTACGCCGAACCATTTGATCACATAAAAGGCAGTGGCAGAGGCCGCGAGGATCGCACCGACACCGGCAGCGACAATCGCAATCTGCAACGCCAGGCCCAGTTGCAGGCCCAGGGCGTTCCAGTAACCGCGCCAGAAACCGTAGCGCAGACCGCTGGACATCGACGCAATGGCGCCGGCACCGGGGGAAAGACTGATCACCCAGCAGGCGGCAAAAAATGCCAGCCATGTTTGAAGCAGCATCGCACACCTCGACTCAGACTCGTGACAAACGTCTACGCTAATGCGCCTTACGGCCAATGACTATCGATTTTTTGCAGGACAGAGTGACTGCCGACCAGCGTTGATGGCGGTAGCGTCCTATCGAGCCTGTTTTTCGGACCCGTTTGAAGGGAATACATCAGTACCGCGCCAGCGTCGAACCGAGCGCTGGAAGAACAAGCTGTTGGGCACTTGCACCATGGCACTTCCGGTACCGAGTTCTTCGGCTTCGATCAGCGTTGTGTAGAGCAGATTGATCGCCACCACCCGGCCCTTGACGCCAGGCTTGTCGGTGGTGTCCACCAGCTCGACCACATCGCCGATTCGGAATGGGCCGACGGTGAAGATCAGGATCGCGCACAACAGGTTGGACAGCACGCTCCACATGGCGAAAAACGCCACGGCGGCCACCGCCACGAAACCGGACAACGCGGTCCAGAGCACCGTGGCCGACACCCCAAGGCGTTCCAACACGAAAATCAGCGCGCTGCCCATGATCAGCCAACGCAAACCACCGCGCAGCGGCATCAAGAACTGCGGCGGGAACGGGTAGCGCTCGCCCAGGCGAGTCAGGCATTTGGCGACGACGCGCTGAGCGACATAGCCGGCCAGCAGGATCAGCAGGATTTGCACGACCAGCCAGAGCGGCTCGACCCACATCGCCGGCAACGGCAGCTTGAAGGCCTCCATCAAGACAGCGCCTCCAGCTCCGCCTGCATGCTTTCGAGCAATTCGAGCGCTTCCATCCAGGCTTCTTCCAGCTCGGCTTCACGCACCTTCAGCCGGGCCTGCTCGGCCAGCAGATCACGCAATTCGTTCTTGCGTGCCGGCTCGTAAATATCGCTGTCGCCGAGGCTGGCGTCGATCTTCGCCAGTTTCTCGTGCAGCTTGCCCAACTCGGCTTCGAGCTTGTCGGCCTCGCGCTTGTGCGGTGCCAGTTGCTGGCGCAACGCGGCGGCGGCCTGGCGCTGGGCTTTCTTGTCGGTCTTGTCCGGGTTGACCGGGGTGTTGCTGACCGGCGCGTTGCGCTGACGGTACTCCACCAGCCAGCGGGTGTAGTCTTCCAGATCGCCGTCGAACTCCTCGACCTTGCCGTCTGCCACCAGATAGAAATTGTCGGTGGTGCTTTTGAGCAAATGACGATCGTGGGAGACCACCAGAACCGCGCCACTGAATTCCTGCAAGGCCATGGTCAGCGCCAGGCGCATTTCCAGGTCCAGGTGGTTGGTCGGTTCGTCGAGCAACAACAGGTTCGGCCGGCCCCAGGCGATCAGTGCCAGAGCCAGTCGCGCTTTTTCGCCACCGGAGAAATTCAACACCGGTTCATCGATGCGCGCACCCCGGAAGTCGAAACCACCGAGGAAGTCACGCAGGGTCTGCTCACGTTCGGTTGGCGCCAGGCGCTGCAAGTGCAGCAACGGGCTGGCCTTGGAATCGAGGGAATCCAGTTGATGCTGGGCGAAGTAGCCGACCACGGTGTTCTCGCCCCGGGTCAGTCGGCCCGCCAACGGCTCAAGCTCACCGGAGAGGTTCTTGATCAGGGTCGATTTACCGGCACCGTTGGGGCCGAGCAAACCGATCCGCGCGCCAGGGGTCAGTTGCAGCTTGACCTTCTCCAGCACGGTTTTTTCGCCGTAACCCAGGCGAGCATCCGATAGATCGATCAGCGGGCTGGAGATTTTCTGCGATTCGCGAAAGACGAAATCGAACGGCGAATCGACGTGCGCGGCGGACAGCTCTTCCATCCGCTCCAGCGCCTTGATCCGGCTCTGGGCCTGACGGGCCTTGGTGGCCTGGGCCTTGAAGCGGGCGATGTAGCTTTCCATGTGCGCACGTTGCGCCTGCTGCTTCTCGTACGCCTGCTGTTGCTGAGCCAGACGCTCCGCGCGGGCGCGTTCAAACGCGGTGTAACCACCGCGATACAGCGTGATCTTGCGTTGATCGACGTGAGCTACGTGATCGACCACGGCATCGAGGAAGTCCCGGTCGTGGGAAATCAGCAATAAAGTGCCGGGATAGCTCTTGAGCCACTCTTCGAGCCAGATGATGGCGTCGAGGTCCAAGTGGTTGGTCGGCTCGTCGAGCAGCAACAGGTCCGAGGGGCACATCAAAGCCTGCGCCAGATTCAGACGCATCCGCCAGCCACCGGAGAAATCTCCTACTTGCCGGTCCATTTGCTCGTTGGTGAACCCAAGGCCCGCCAATAGCTTGCGAGCCCTGGCATCGGCGGTGTACCCATCGGCGCTGTCGAGTTCCGAGTGCAGGCGGGCCTGAGCGGCGCCGTCATGGGCTGCTTCGGCTGCCGCCAGGTCGCGTTGCACCTGGCGCAGGCGCAGGTCGCCATCGAGCACGTAGTCGACCGCCAGGCGTTCGAGGGTGTCGACCTCCTGGCGCATGTGGGCGATGCGCCAGTCAGCCGGCAGGAAGCAGTCACCCGAGTCCGGGTGCAGCTCGCCCCGAAGCAAGGCGAACAGGCTCGATTTGCCGGCGCCGTTGGCACCGATGAGGCCGGCTTTGTGGCCGGCGTGCAGGGTCAGCTCGGCGTCTTCTAGCAGACGTTGCGGGCCACGCTGTAAAGTCAGGTTCTGAAGTCGAATCATAATGGCGGCGGAGTCTACCAGCTTCGCTCGCAACTGGCGCGAGTAGCACTATGTCCTCTGACCTGTGGAGCTTTTCCCTCGACACTTACGCCCGTCCCGGCGTTGAACACGCCTGCCTGCAATTGCAGGCAGCGGGGGTGAACGTGTGCCTGCTGCTCTGTGGGTTGTGGCTGGGACAGCGTGGCGTTACCTGCAACGAACAACGCTTGCAGCTGCTACGCGATGTAGCCGGGCCTTGGGGCGCGGATGTCGTGCAACCGTTGCGCGCCTTGCGCCAGCAATGGAAAGCCGCCGCCAGCGAGGATGCCGGTCTGGATGAATTACGCGAACAAGTGAAGACACTGGAGATGGAAGCCGAAAGGCATTTATTGCTGCGACTGGAGCGTTTGGCGCAGAGTTGGCCGCAGTGTGAGGCGACCGATCTAACGGCCTGGCTGGAAGGTGTGGCGGCAGGCGCCGCCACCCTGGACCGCGACGCGCTGCATCAGCTGCGCGTCGCGGTAACCGGCACTTAGGAAGCGCTGGTTGGGGTAGTGCTGGTGCTCGACGATGCGGCTGGCGTTGGCGCAGGCGAAGCTGTCGAGGTGGTGGCTGCCGGAGCCGGCGAAGCCGATGCTGCCGAGGCCGGAGCCGGGGTTGCTGGCTTGGCAACAGGCGCGGCAGTCGGCTTCGCAGCGACGACTGGCTTTTTCACGGCCGGTTTGGCTGCTGGCTTGGCGGCAGGTTTTACAGCCGGTTTGGCAGCGGCAGGTTTGGCTGCTGGTTTCGCTACAGCTGGTTTGGCGGCAGTGGCTGGCTTGGCAGCGACGGCAGGTTTCGCAGCAGCAGCTTTGGCAGCCGGTTTAGCAGCGGGTTTGGCTGCAGCTTTTACAGCAGGTTTCGCCGCCGGTTTTGCAGCAGGCTTGGCCGCAGCGGTTTTAGCCGCGACAGGTTTGGCGGCTGGCTTGGCAGCTGGTTTTGCGGCGGCAGTTTTGGCTGCTGGTTTTGCAGCAGGTTTAGCGGCCGGTTTTGCAGCTGCAGTTTTCGCCACGGCGGGTTTGGCAGCCGTGGTTTTTGCAGCAGGTTTAGCGGCAGCTGTTTTGGCAGCGGCTGGCTTGGTGGCAGGTTTGGCAGCTGCCGTTTTAGCTGCTGGTTTCGCAGCGCTGGCAGCGACTGGTTTTTTCGCCGCAGGTTTTGCGGCTGGTTTCGCTGCAGCTTTTACCGGTGCTTTGGCGGCGGTTTTTTTAACAGGAGCCACAGCAGGCTTGGCCGGTGCTTTTGCAGCAACCGGTTTGGCAGCGGCTTTCTTCGCAGGTGCCGCGGCTGGCTTGGCCGAACGCAGGGACAACGCCTTGCCGACAGCCTCTTGGACACGACCGACACCCTGGGCCAGTTTCAGGCTTTCTTGAGCGTCGCGTTTGAGTTGCAGGATGTAGCTGCGAGTTTCGGACTGACGATCCTTGAGGGCGTCGAGCAGGTCCTCAAGTTCTTTCACCGCATCTTTAGCCTTGGCTTGCGCCTTGGCTTTGCCGGCCGCCGCAGCGTCCTGCAATTTGGTGCGGGATTTGTGCAGTTTTTCCTGCGCTTTTCCGCGCTGCTTTTCCAGTTTGGCGAGCAGTTTTTCAGCATCAGCCAAGGCTTGGGAACAAGCGTTTTCCAAATGCTCGAGCAGGCTGCCCGAGAGTTGTTGGAGTAAGTGCAACGGAGTATTTACTGGCTTCTTGGTGGCCGACATGGTTTACCTCCTGGCTGACGTGAATGCGGCTCATACTAGACCTCTGCTGCAACCGCCGCTAGGGCATGTTGACAGTATCGAAAGCGCTGCGTTGCAACGAAGTAAAAATGTTCTGCGCTTACGCAAAACCAGTTCACCTTCGAGTGCATTCACACTGGCATAATCCTGCGCATCTCAGGTCGGAGAGTGCCCATGTCGCGCTACCTTTTTTTATCGCTGTGCATGTTTTTTTCCGTGGTCCAGGCCGCCGAAAAAACCACCACAAATGACGCTCACGATCTCGCTTACAGCCTGGGTGCAAGCCTTGGCGAACGCTTGCGCCAGGAGGTTCCGGATCTGCAACTTCAGGCACTGCTCGAAGGTTTGCAGCAAGCCTATCAAGGTAAGCCGCTGGCGCTGAAAGACGAGCGGATCGAACAGATTCTTGCCGAGCACGAAGCCCAGGTCGCCGAGCAACCCGCCGTCGCGCAAAGCGAAGTCGCCCTCGAAAAGGAGCGGCGTTTTCTCGATGAGGAAAAAACCAAACCCGGCGTCCGTCAATTGGCAGATGGAGTATTGCTGACCGAGCTGGCTCCCGGAACCGGCGCGAAGGCAGGACCGAACGGCAAAGTCCAGGTGCTGTATATCGGTCGTCTACCTGACGGCACCGTGTTCGATCAGAACAGTCAGCCGCAGTGGTTCAGTCTTGATAGTGTGATCAGCGGCTGGCGTAGCGCGCTGCAAAATATGCCGGTCGGCGCGAAATGGCGCCTGGTGATTCCATCAGCGCAAGCCTATGGCGCCGACGGTGCCGGCGACTTGATCGCGCCGTTCACGCCGCTGGTATTCGAAGTCGAATTGCGTGGCGCTACAAGCTGAATGCCGGAAACGAAAAACGGTGCGCATTGCGCACCGTTTTCAGTGTCCAGCCGGGAAGGGTTCAGGCCTGAACCGAACTCTCTTCCTTGTGGGCGGTGTGCAGCACTTCGATCAGGCAATCTTCCAGTTCGAAGCGTTCACGCAGTTGGCTGCCCAGCTTTTCCAGCGCTTCGGCGAAACGCTCGGTGTCGTTGCAGTCACCCTTGTGACAATGATCATTGAACGACAGCGCCATCTCGGTGCTCACGTCGATACGCGGGTTAATCTGCTTCACCAGTTCAAGGCCGCCATCGTCGCCAAAGGCCTTGGCCTCATTGACCAGATGCTCACTTACTTCGAAGTGCCAGGCAGAAACGTAATCGACAAGAATCTCGCAGAACCGACCGTTCAAGGACTTGTCGGCGAAAGCCGGTTTGGCATCTCGTAGATCGCGGAACGCCGTTACCAACTCTTCACGCTCTTGTAGCCAGCGGTCAATGAGCTTATGAACCCCACCCCAGCGTTCCTGAGCATTCTGACAACTATCTAACATGGCGATCTCTCTTCCCTATTGGGTGATGCCGTCCCATGCCTGCCGCTAGACTCGGCACATCCGGTCTGGGTCAGGCAGAACAGCAACGAGCAACATAATTCCAATGATACGTGCGGGCCAGATTATGCCCGCGCGCCTATGGCTTCAAGGTACGCAGGAGATAAAGTTCATACAAGTGTTTAATCGCCCGCCAATACCCGGTGCGACGACTCGTCGCTGAGCGGTCGCTGACACGCGATCCAGACAAGGCGCAGCAATTGATACCCGCCCAGAATCATCATCGCAACGAAGAACAACAGGCTCCATTCCGGGATACTCAGGTCGAACAGCGTCCAGGAAATTTCCGCGCAGTCGGCGGTTCCCTTGAACAACCGTTGCACGGCACACAACCAGGGTGTACTGGCAAACAGATCAGTCAGGTTGGGCGAGCATGCCGAAAGCTGATGCACCGGATCGCTCTGCAATACAACCTGCCGCCACGCCGTGACGGTACCCGCCACACTGCATAGCAGACCCAGTAGCCAATACAGGAATGACCCCAAGCGACCAGGCCCCTGCACCGAAGCCGTCAGGCAGACACCCGTGAGCAGCGCCAGGCAAACCCGCTGCAACAGGCACAACCCGCAAGGCTTGAGGCCGACCGCATATTCCAGGTAATAGGAAACGCCCAAGGCCAGGGCACCTGCAATGAAAACCATGAAAAACAAGGAGCGTGAGCAGGCCAAAGACATGGCTTTTCCGTAACTGTAGAGACAAGCGGTTACGGTAGAGGAAAGCGCAACAGCCTTTCAAGGCAGGCCAGCACGGACACTTCACCAGAAGTGTAGGGAATTCCCGACAGAGTCGAGAGGATAAGATGTAGTCCGCTGTAGGACTTTGCCAGACAAGGACTACAACGCAAAAACAGTGGCAGACTCGGAGCGGTTGGATTGCCCTGACGAACGACTTCCCCTATAGCAGCTGGCGCAGCCGGCGTTCGGCTGCGCAGCAGTCGTAATCGGTTTAACACGACTCACCTGTTCCGACTGCGGCGCCTGATTTTACGACTGCGGCGCAGCCGAACGCAGCCTCCGGCAGCGGCTATAGGCCGGCATCAAGCATGAGCCGGCACCGGCAGCGGAGCCGACAGCAAGCGCTCGTCCAGCAGGCCCAAGCCCTCCTGGAACAACTGATTACTGCGTTCGGTGTCACCCAATTGCGCCAGCAACCGCGCCAGTTCGGCGCAGGCTTCAGGATTACGCTGTACACGCAGACTGTTTTCCAGATAGTCCCGGGCCTTGCCCCACAGACTGCTTTGCAGACACAAACGGCCCAACGTCAGCAACAGGCTCGGGTCGGCCGGATGATCCTTGAGCCAACCTTCAGCGGTGTGCAGCTGTCTGGCCGGATCGCTACCGCGAACCAGACCGTACAGGCGTGCCAGATGACTGTCGTATTTGCGCTTGAGAGCCGTACGCAGAACCTCTTCGGCTTCGACCTGCGCGCCCAGTTGCCGCAGTTGCTCGGCATAGGCCAGCACCAGCTGCGGTTCCTGCCGCTGAGCCGCGGTGAGCTGCTGCCAGGCACGAGCGAGCGATTGCAAACCGACCGTTCCGTCCTCTTCCCGGTGCGCCGCCAACGAAAGATTCTCACCCCAGGCGCGTTGCTCCAGTTCAGTCAGCTCGGCTGGCGGCAGCACCTTGTCCTTGCGCAACTCCGGCAGCAAGCGAATCACTGCCGACCAGTCTCCCCGCTGCTGATGCAGGCGTTGCAACTGGCGCAGGGTCTGGACGTTATGAGGATGACGCTCGTGCATGGTTTGCAGGGTGACCAGAGCGCCGTCGGTGTCGCCGCGGTCGGTCTGCAATTGGGCATGACTCAAGGCAATCGCCAGCTCGGCCTGGGGCTGTCGCTCCAAAGCGCGCTCCAGCAAGTTATCGCTTTCCTGGTAGAGACCTTGTTCGTTCGCGGCGCGGGCAGCCCCCAGGTAGTAGAGCAGTGGCTGACGCTCGGCTTCCGCCGCGCGATACAGGTGACGCTGCGCACTGGCCCAGCGGCCCTCGGCCAAATCCAGCTGACCGTGCTCGATCGCCACTTGCACCCGTCGACTGCGATTGCGCCGCGACCATGGGTTGACCACCCCACCGGAAGTCGTCACCAGTTCGACCAGCGCCTTGATGCCCCAGAACACCAGCCACAGCACGGCCACCAAGGCCAGGGTTGCCCACAGGCTCGATTCGTAACGGAAGCTCTTGTAGGCGATCAGCACGTAGCCCGAATGCTCGGCAATCGCCAGCCCCAACGCGGCGGCGGCAGCGATGACCACGAACACGATCACATAGAGACGCTTCATGGCGTGGCCTCCTGTGCAGTGTTCGCGGCAGGTTTGGCCAGAGGTTTCACTGAGTCCTCGGCGTTGACGTTGCGTCGCTCAAGGTAAGCCTGGACGGCGCTCAACGTGCCTGTCAGATCCGGCGTGACCACCGTGACTGGCTGCTTGCTCAACTCGGCCACCTGCTCCAGCATGATCTTGCTCTGAGGGTTGTCCGGGTTGAAGTTACCCTTGAGCACGTCCCGCGCTTCGGTCAGCGCCTGAGTGTAAACCGCAGCCTGTCCGTTGAGCGCGGCCCACTGCGCCTGTTCCAGCGCCAGGCTCAGGGCCAGACGCACCTGACTCAGGCTCTGCCCTGCCAGCAATGGACGGACATTCTTGTCGGCGTTGAAATCGATACGGATGTAACGCGAGATCTGATCCCACCATTGCGCCCAGCGACTGGCGCCGTCGCCATCGGCCGTCAGGCCCAGCAGGGATTCGCCACGGTCCTTGTACTCGGGCGCCAGTTCGGTGAGGCTGATCACTTGATCGCGCAAGGCACCCAGTCGCAGGAACAGCCCGGTGCGATCCGGCTGTTCAGTACTGCGCAGGGCCACCAGGGTTTTGGCCACTTGCTCGCGAGCGGCAAAAGCCCCCGGGTCATTCTGTTCACGGAGTATCTCATCGGCACCCTGCACCAGGGCCTGGGCACTGCTGATGTCCTGCAACGCCGACAGACGCAGGCTGGCCAGTCGCAGCAAATGCTCAGCTTCGGCCAGACGCCAATCCTTGCGGCTGGCACCGAGGACGGTTTCCAGGCGTTGATTCAAACGCTGTTGATCGCCCTGAAGTTGAGTGACCAGGCGACTGCGCGCATCGAGCTCTTCGGCGGCAGGCATCTGTTCGAGGCGAGCGGTCAGACGCTGATCGTTGAGCTTCAGGCTCTGCGCCTGATCGTTCAACGCCTGTACCTGACTCAACTGTTGCAGGTTATTGGCTTGCAGGTGACGCACCTGCCAGACTCCCCAACCGCCTACGGCAACACCGGCAGCGCCCAACAGCAGCGCGACGATTGCCAGCCCATTGCCTCGGCGCGGCTCAGTAGCAGGTGGCCCGGTTACAACCGGTGCTTCTACCGGCGCATCGAGCACCGGCTGGACGTCATCTTTAGGCAAGGCTGTTTTGCTCACGTATCCATCCTTTGCATTAGAAAACGGGTACGGGGTGCTCCCGTAACGCCGTCAGCAAGGCCGCGGCACTGGCGCCACGACAATCCACAACTGTTTGGGCCCCGGCGGCGCGTGCCAGCTCGGCGACCCTGGGGCTTGGAACAAACAACGGCAACCGCGCCATGATCGGCCAGGCATCGCCAGCCAATCGGTGCAGGTGCTCAAAACCCTGTCCACTGCTGACCACCAGCCCGTTCAAGCGTTCCGCCTCGATCCGCTCAGGCAACGCTGCCGGTGGGTACTGCGGCAAGCCGCGTCGGTACAACTCCAGATACTCGACACTAGCACCAAGCTCGCGCAAACGCTCAGCCAGCAACTCGCGCCCACCCTCCCCACGCACGATCAACACCCGCGGATCGGGACGGGCGATAGCCTCGCGCAACCGTGGAAGTTCAAGCAAAGCTTCGCTGTCATCACCGTCGGCCGGGAAGCTCACATCCAGCCCGTTAGCCTCGAGGATCTGCGCTGTTGCCGCGCCGACGCTGAACCACGTCAGAACCGGTGGTTGCGGCCAATACTGGTGGAGCAGTTCGACAGCGATTCTGGCGGCCGGCTTGCTGACCACGATCACCGCGCAATAGTGATCCAGGTCCTGAATCACTGCGCGCATTGTGGCAGAGGCCGGCATCGGCTCGATGTCCAAAAGCGGCAAGCTGCTACTGAAAACCCCCGCGTCAGCCAACACACGGGCAAGCACCGCTGACTCATCCGCAGGGCGCGTCAGCAGCAGGCGCCAGCCAGTCACTCGTGCCCAGCCTCGCCATAGACTGCTTTGAGAATGGCATCGGCGCCCTGACTCAGCAGGTCTTCGGCCACTTGCACGCCCAGGGCCTCGGCCTCGCTGCGCGGCGCTCGGGCCTCGGCGCAGAGCAGCAGGCCGCCGTTCGGATCGCCCACCAAGCCACGCAACCAGATCTGCTCGCCTTCAAGCACGGCGTAGCAGGCGATCGGCACCTGGCAGCCGCCATTCAGATGTTTGTTGAGGGCACGTTCAGCGGTCACGCGGATCGCCGTATCCTGGTGATGCAACGGCGCGAGCAGTGCATGAATCTCAGCGTCTGCGCTACGGCACTCGATACCGACCGCGCCCTGGCCTCCGGCCGGCAGGCTGTCATCGACACTGATGGCCGAGGTGATGCGGTGTTCGAAGCCCAGACGAATCAAACCCGCCGCGGCGAGGATGATGGCGTCGTATTCGCCGGCATCGAGCTTGGCCAGGCGCGTGTTGACGTTGCCACGCAGGAAGCGGATTTCCAGATCCGGGCGACGGGTCAGCAACTGAGCCTGGCGGCGCAGGCTGGAGGTGCCGACGATGCTGCCTGGTGGCAACTCATCCAGGCTGGCGAAGGTATTGGAGACAAATGCATCGCGCGGGTCTTCGCGCTCGCAGATGCAGAACAGACCGAGGCCTTCGGGGAAGTCCATCGGCACGTCTTTCATGGAGTGCACGGCGATGTCGGCTTCGTTTTCCAGCAGCGCGGTTTCCAGCTCCTTGACGAACAGGCCCTTGCCGCCGATTTTCGACAGGGGCGAATCGAGCAGCTTGTCGCCGCGACTGACCATGGGCACCAGTGTCACGAGCAGGCCCGGATGGGCCTGTTCCAGACGAGCCTTGACGTATTCGGCCTGCCACAGGGCGAGAGCACTTTTGCGGGTGGCGATGCGGATTTCGCGAGAGGACATGGATCAATCCGTACTGAATAGATACGGCAGATAATAACAGCTCAGCCAAATCCACTTTGACTTGTATCAGAAACTGCATGGCCTCCCTGGCCCTCAAGGTCCGAAAACAGGGTAGAAATCCGCCCTGAATGGCGGATTAAAGCTGCTGCATCATTTTGCGCACGCCGGCCACATGGCGTCGGCTGACGATCAGGGCGTCGCCGTTCAGGCCTTTGAGAAACAGCTGGAAATGCCCCAGGGGGGTGCGTTGCAGCCGTTCAATGCGTTCGCGGGCGACCAGTGCGTTGCGGTGGATCCGCACGAAACGGTCGCCGAATTCGTCTTCGAGGGCCTTGAGTGGCTCATCCAGCAGCACTTCGCCACCTTCATGGCGCAAGGTCACGTACTTGTGGTCGGCAATAAAGTAGACCACCTGGCCCAACGGGATCAGTTCAATACCTTTACGGGTGCGGGCGCTGATATGGCTGCGTGGGCCGCTGCCGGTTTCGGCGGCGGGACGAGTCAAGGCGGCGAGCTGGATGCGATTGGGGCGTTCGGCTTTTTTCAATGCTTCATGTAACTGTTCTGTGCGCACTGGCTTCACCAGATAGCCCACGGCGCTAGCCTGTAGGGCTTCCACGGCAAATTCATCGGGCCCTGTGCAAAACACCACGGCGGGCGGGGTTTCGCGTTCGCACAATCGTGCCGCCACTTGCAGGCCATCGAGGCCCGGCATGCGAATATCGAGCAGTACGATATCCGGCTTGTGGCTGTCGATCAGTGCCAACGCCTCTTCGCCATTCGTGGCGCTGGGCTCCAGGACGTTGTATCCCTCGAGTTCGCCGACCATTCGGCTCAGGCGCTCGCGGGCCAGGGGTTCGTCATCAACGATCAGGACATTCATATTGCGCTGGATTCCTGCGTGAGTCTCGCACAAAGATAGCGTAGACAGGTGAAGTGACGTCCGTCACCGCGATCCACGCTAAGACTAGCGCGAGGGCCAAAAAGTGCCGCAAGACCGGCGGCTAAATTTTCATCTGCCGGGTGACTGACGGCCCAGGCCCGCGTTGGCGAGGCATCGCCATAGGGTTTGCTGATACACAATATGAACACCCCTCTTCTCTCTATAGTCAGCTGCAGCATCGAGAAGTGCGCTGATCCTACTGTCCAACTGTAGACGGTTGCCGCGACGATATTGCTCAAATGAGAAATATCGTTGCGCAATTTGCGCATCGCTGGCTTCGAGTATGGATCGCCCCATGAGAAAAAAACGTATCGACCAGTGTCAGCGACAGGATTGGCAACCCTGTTATTATCCGCGTCAGCGTTCCACGCCATCTTTCTTCAAGCCGATACGAGCGAATTCATGAGCACTGACAAGACCAATCAGTCCTGGGGCGGCCGCTTCAGTGAACCCGTCGACTCCTTCGTTGCCCGCTTCACCGCCTCCGTCACCTTCGACCAGCGCCTGTATCGCCACGACATCATGGGCTCGATCGCCCACGCCACGATGCTGGCCAAGGTCGGCGTGCTGACCGATGCCGAGCGCGACAGCATCATCGATGGCCTGAAGACCATCCAGGGTGAAATCGAGGCCGGCCAGTTCGACTGGCGCATCGACCTCGAAGACGTGCATATGAACATCGAGGCGCGCCTGACCGACCGCATCGGCGTGACCGGTAAAAAGCTGCACACCGGCCGTAGCCGCAACGACCAGGTCGCCACCGACATTCGTCTGTGGCTGCGTGACGAGATCGACCTGATCCTGGCCGAGATCACCCGCCTGCAAAAAGGCTTGCTGGAGCAGGCCGAGCGCGAAGCCGGCAGCATCATGCCAGGCTTCACCCACCTGCAAACCGCGCAGCCGGTGACTTTCGGGCACCACATGCTGGCCTGGTTCGAAATGCTCAGCCGCGACTACGAGCGCCTGGTGGACTGCCGCAAGCGTACCAACCGCATGCCGCTGGGCAGCGCTGCACTGGCTGGCACCACCTACCCGATCGACCGCGAGTACACCGCACAGTTGCTGGGCTTCGACGCTGTTGGCGGCAACTCCCTGGACAACGTGTCCGATCGCGACTTCGCCATCGAGTTCTGCTCGGCCGCGAGCATCGCGATGATGCACTTGTCGCGGTTCTCCGAAGAGCTCGTGCTATGGACCAGCGCGCAGTTCCAGTTCATCGATCTGCCGGACCGTTTCTGCACCGGTAGCTCGATCATGCCGCAAAAGAAAAACCCGGACGTGCCGGAGCTGGTTCGCGGCAAGACTGGCCGGGTATTTGGCGCGCTGATGGGCCTGCTGACCCTGATGAAAGGCCAGCCCCTGGCCTACAACAAGGACAACCAGGAAGACAAGGAACCGCTGTTCGACGCCGCCGACACCCTGCGCGACTCGCTGCGGGCCTTTGCCGACATGATCCCGGCGATCAAGCCCAAGCACGCGATGATGCGCGAAGCGGCCCTGCGCGGCTTCTCGACCGCCACCGACCTGGCCGACTACCTGGTACGCCGCGGCTTGCCGTTCCGTGATTGCCACGAGATCGTTGGCCACGCGGTGAAGTACGGCGTAGACAGCGGCAAGGACCTGGCGGAAATGAGCCTGGAAGAACTGCGCAAGTTCAGCGACCAGATCGAGCAGGACGTGTTTGCCGTGCTGACCCTGGAAGGTTCGGTGAATGCCCGTGACCATATCGGCGGAACCGCGCCGGCACAGGTCAAGGCTGCCGTGGCTCGCGGTCAGGCATTGCTCGCCAGCCGTTAAAAGCTTCGCGGGCAAGTCGGATCGCCGCACAGCTCGCGCCTAAAGGGGACCGTGCTCCCTCAGGCGCGAGACTTGCCCGCGAAGGCATTCTCAAGATCGTTACACAATCTATTTCTTCGACGCGATCATCGCCAGAAACGCGGGCATTGATGCGTCCTTGTCTGCCGCAATTCGCTGCACGTTCGGATTCTGCCCCAGACGCTCCAGCAGCGCCTTGGCCGCCGGCATCTCAGCCAACGGATCGATATCGAACAGCTTCTGCGCCACGGCACAAGCCATCGGCACGCTGTACAGGAAATACAAATCCGCAATGCTGAGACGGTCGCCCGCCACGTAAGGGGCGAACTTGCCGTGCCTGCCCAGTGAGGCGAACCCCAGCAGCAACTCGGCCTTGGTCTTGTCCTTGATCGCCTCCGGCACTGACATGCCGAAAAACGCTTCGGGGTAGCAGGCGCGCGCAGGCAGTTCGATGTACAACTCGATTTCCTTGGCCAAAGCCAGCGCCTGCGCTCGCTCGAAGGGTTCGCTCGGCAGCAGCGGTGTGCCTTTCTGGCTCTGCTCGAGGTACTCGAGAATCACGCTGGTTTCGTTGACGAAACCTTGCTCGACGCCCAGTACCGGAACCTTGCCGCGCGGGCTGATGGCCAGCGCCTCGGGGCTGGTGCCTGGGTAAAACGGCACTTCTTCAAACGACAGTCCCTTCTCCAGCAACGCCAGCTTGACCATGTTGTAATAGTTGCTGACGCAAAATCCATAAAGCTTGAGCATTACATAGCCTCCAGGCCGTGCAGGGGGTTGGCAGCGCCAGTTATAGAACGCCCAGGCACTTCTTGCCAGCAGCATCACAATGCTGAATGCAGGTAAACTGGCCGCCTTTCCTTGAGGAGCCTGCCATGAGCGAGCCAAACGACATCGACAACGACGAAGAAGAATTCGCCGAAACGACGCTGATCGAAGCAATCGAAAACCAGATCGAAAGCGACAACCCGCCAGCGGCCAAGGCAACCTTCAACAAGCTGACCCTGGTGGGTTACGAACGTGAAGAAATCCTCAACCTGATGGCCCATGTGCTGGCCTACGAGATCGACGCCATGCTCGATGAGGACCGTGCATTCGACACCGAATGGTATGAAACGGCGCTGCGCGCACTGCCAGAGTTGCCGCCGGAAAAGCAATAACCCCGCCCCCCCCTGTAGGAGCGCGCTCGCTCCTACAGAAACCACCCCCGCTGTCCGTACCACCCTCCGGGGAATGCCTCTCGGGGAGAAAAACCCTGTTGCCAGCACTGGACATGCCTCACCGACGGGTTCACCTTAGGGGCGCTATCGTCTAATTCCTAGAAAGTCTGGAGTCCTTATGTCGCTTACCCCTGAGTTGGTTGCCGAACTGGAAATCCTCGCACTCTTCAACCTGGACAGTTCCCAGGAAGGTTTGAAAATTCATCAGACCGCTGCCCCGAAAGCCATTGCCGCCGCACAAAGACTGTTCGACAAAGAATTGATCACCCAGCCCGATGGCGGTTACCTGACCAGCCTGGGGCGTGACGCCGCACAAAATGTGCAGACCGTTCTCACCATTCTGTCCGTGCGGGAAACAGCCTGAGCATCACTGCATAGCCCACGGAAAGCTCTGTCACGGGATTTCCGCGGGCACACTTGATGACTGGCCCTGTTACCTGCCGTCGCCAAACGATAGAAATCTGACGCCAGGAAAACAAAATCAGCTTAAAAGTCCCGGGGCCGAGGCGCTAAACTGCCCCTCACCCTGAGCCCTCCTACGTCCGAGCCCCGCGAGCCGGATTGAGCTGACATGACCCGCACCCATGAAATCCGCCCCGATCTGGACGAGGGAATCGATCGCAAGGTTCTCAGCCAGCTGCGCGCCCGTTTCCTGAAGCTCAACGAGGGTCGCATGGCCCGTGCCATGGAAGGGTTGTCGACCCGCCAGCAAACGGTGCTGACCCTGCTGCCGCTGTTTTTCCACGTCAATCATCCGCTGTTGCCGGGTTACGTTTCAGGTAGCACCCCGGCCGGGTTGTCGAATTACGAACCCGACACCAACACCCTCGCCGAAGCCCAACGCCTGACCCGCTCGTTTTCCTACAAACCGCGCCACGGCAGCAATCCGCCGCGCCCCATTCACGGCCTGTTCCTGATGGGCAGCCTCGGCACCCTGGCCCAGGCCGATCAGAGCGACATGGACGTGTGGGTCTGTCATGGGCCGGACCTGAGCGAAAGCGAGCTCGCTGAACTGCGCAAGAAATGCCAGTTGCTGGAAGTCTGGGCTGCCAGCCAGGGCGCCGAGGCGCATTTTTTCCTGATCGACCCGGCCCGCTTCGTGCTCGGCGAGCGCGATACGCAGTTGAGCTCGGAAGACTGTGGCACCACCCAGCACTATCTGCTGCTGGACGAGTTCTATCGAACCGCGATCTGGCTGGCCGGACGCACCCCCATCTGGTGGCTGGTGCCGGTCTACGAAGAGGCTGCGTACGACCGTTACACCCACACGTTGCTTTCCAAACGCTTCATCCGTGCCGACGAAACACTGGACCTGGGGCATCTGGCGCACATCCCGCCCGGGGAATTCATCGGTGCCGGGCTCTGGCAGTTGTTCAAAGGCATCGAATCGCCCTACAAATCAGTGCTAAAACTGCTGCTGACCGAGGTCTACGCCAGTGAACACCCGAAAGTCCACTGCCTGAGCCTGCGTTTCAAACAGGCGGTGTTTGCCAATCGACTGGACCTCGATGAACTGGACCCGTACATGGTGGTTTACCGGCGCATCGAGGAATACCTCACGGCTCGGGGCGAACCGGAGCGGCTCGAACTGGTACGCCGTGCGCTGTACCTGAAGGTCAATCGCAAGCTCACCGGCAGCAGCGGTCGAACCCAGAGCTGGCAGCGTTCGCTGCTCGAACGTCTGGCCCACGAATGGCATTGGGATCAGCGTCAGTTGGCGTTGCTCGACAGCCGCAGCCAGTGGAAAGTCCGCCAGGTCAGCGCCGAGCGCCGTGCCTTGGTCGGCGAACTGAATTACAGCTACCGCTTCCTGACACAGTTTGCCCGTAACGAGCAGACCGTCAGCCTGATCAACAAGCGCGACCTCAATGTGCTGGGCCGGCGGTTGTACGCGGCCTTCGAGCGCAAGGCCGACAAGGTCGAATGCATCAACCCGGGCATCGCCCCCGATCTGGCCGAAGACACCCTGACGCTGGTGCAGGCCCCGAACAAGAGAGAGCCGGGGCAAACCCAATGGGGTTTGTACAACGGCAGCCTGACCGCTCATGAGTGGGAGCATTTCGCGCCGATCAAGCGCAGCCGCCAGTTACTCGAACTGCTCACCTGGTGTCACCGTAACGGCGTGATCGACAGCAGCACCCGCCTGGCCCTGCACCCCGGCACCAGCGACTTGAGCGAGTTCGAACTGTTCAACCTGCTCGGCAGCCTGCAGCAAAGCATTGCCCTGCCCCTGACCACCGTCGCCGAAGAGCCTTTGCTGCGCGCCAGCGTGCCGAGCGAAATACTGATTCTGGTGAACGTCGGCGTCGATCCGCTCAAGCACCATCGCGACATGAACATCCTGATGACCACCGAGCGCACCGATTCCCTGAGCTACGCCGGCGTGCGGGAAAATCTGGTGCTGACCCTGGATCAGGTCACGCTAAACAGCTGGAACGAGGTGCTGGTCAGCCGCTTTGACGGCCCCCATGCCCTGCTCGACTGCCTGCGCGATTACCTCAACAACCTGCCGGACGGGCCACAGCAGCCCAAGCTGCGGGTACGTTGCTTCTGCCACAACCGCGCGCAATTCATAGCCCGACGAGTCGAAGAAGTTCTCGATACCGCGCAAAACCTGCTGCTGAGCAAACTCAATCATCGCTACCTGATTCAGGTCCAGCAGCATTACCACGTGCTGGAGCTGGTGCCCGGCCAGGTCAATCACGTTGCCCTCGCCACGCTGCCGGCGCTGTTTGACTACCTTGGCGAAGAGCTGGCGAGCTACAGCCCGCTGCATCTGGACCCGATGGCACTGGAAGACCACGATCTGGCGCTGATCCTGCCCATGGGGCAACCCGACTGCGTTCAGGTGTTCTACCGGATCAACGAACACCAGGCCGATCTGTACGTACTGGATGAATTCAATGCCTTGTGGCAACAACGCTTGCCCTATCACGACGAACAAAGCCTGCTGGTGCCGCTGCAACGTTTCCTGCAATCGATCCAGTACCGGCGCGACGCCTTGCTACCGATGGACGCCGCCCAGCCGCTGAGCCTGGAGACTTTGTATTACCAGTTATTGCCTTCAGGCACCGCGCGGGCGCGTCGGGTCGAAGCCCGACCGGCGCCGAAAACCCCAGTCAACAAACCGTTCTATGACGTGCAGGCGATCGTCGGCAAAGCCGCACCGGGACAGGTGCAAGTCACGTTGTATTGCAATCAGCGGGAATTTTCAGAGCTGGAACACGGCGACCAGCTGTTCAGCGTGGTCGCCCGGGAAATCGTCGAACAGCGCCGCGAGACCGAACGCTATCGCTGCTACATCACCGACCTGGACCTGTCGAGCCTGCTTGGTGATGGTCAGAGCTCAAGCAATTTGTATTTGCGCTACAAGGCCGACCTGGAGCGCGCATTGAACGAGGCGCTCGAGCAGGTCTGAGGGGTTCATTCCGGGAAAGCGCCGCCGTTTGCAGGCTGCGATTCAACTTCCAGCAGGGTCAGTTTGAGGGTCTTGCCACCCGGTGCCGGCCAGTCGATGTGCTGGCCAACCTTCAGGCCGAGCAACGCACTGCCCACCGGCGCCAGAATGGAAATTTTGCCTTCGTCGGCGTTGGCATCCTTGGGATAGACCAGGGTCAAGTGATAGTCCTTGCCACTGCTTTCTTCGCGGCAATGCACTTTAGAATTCATGGTCACGACATCGGCCGGCACCTCTTCGTGACCGACCAGGGTATCGGCGCGATCCAGTTCGGTTTGCAGCGCGATAACGCCCGGCAGCGAGTCATCCAGGCTGTCGATCAGGCGCTCCAGACGTTGCACGTCCAGACGGGTAAGGGTGATGGAAGGTGCGGTCATGATCAGGGCAGACTCCTTTCTTCTGCACGAAAAAAGCAAAACCCCGCCAGAAAAAGGCGGGGTTTTCACGAGCCTCGATGGGTTGAGGCGTATCTGGACACTATCACAGCTCAATAAATAAACAAGCCGGGGGCGACCACGGCCCAGCGCTGACCATTGTGGCGAGGGAGCGATGTGGCGAGGGGGCTTGCCCCCGTTGGGTCGCGAAGCGGCCCCAAAAAGCTTACGACTGCTGCGCAGCCGAGCGGGAGCAAGCTCCCTCGCCACAAAAGCCCTTAAGCCAAGATTTTGCGTTGTACAGCCTGCGCACAAATTACCCGCCGCCGCTCATCATCGGCCGAGCGCCATTCGCGGATATCTTCGACATGCCGAAAACACCCCAGGCAAACCTTCTGCTCATCCAGCCGGCACACACCGCTGCACGGCGAAGGCACTGCCGGGCTGACGTTGCTATAGAGCGGTTTGGGCGGGCGAACGGGCGCAGGCTGGGTCACGACCTCACAGACCTTCGAAATCGAGTTCGACGTCGGCTTGCTGCTTAACGATGCGCTCGAGCATCTCACCCAGTTGCTCGTCGCTCTTGTCACACATCCAGCGCTTGCTCTCTTCGTCGTAGTCGAAGTGGAAGCCACCTGACACCGCCGCCAACCACAATTGCCGCAACGGCTCCTGGCGACTGAAGATCAACTGGCTGCCGTTTTCAAACTTGACGGTGAGCACACCGGCCGAGCTCTCTAGATCGATATCCAGGTCACTCTCATCGAAAATATCCTCCAGCGTCTGCTGGGTGGCATCGACCAGGTCGTGAAAACGGGCTTCAGTCAAACTCATTACGGGAACCTCAAAAAGTGTCTACTCACGCTCAAGCGCCGCAAGATACGGGCGAGCCCCGATGATTGCAAAGAATAACCACCAAGGACGAGGTGCGGTACGAAATATCCCTGCGCAACGCAGGACTAGTTACTACGCCACAGTCAAAGGCCCGCCGGACGGGAGCCGCGTCACATAGGCAAGCTGCCGGGTGGCCGGTATACTCCGGCGCAATTAACGCATTTTCAAGGATTTCGCCATGAAGCGCCTGATCTCTTCCCTTGCTGCGCTCGTCGCGGTTGCCTGCCTGGTATCGGCCTGTGGTCAAAAAGGCCCGCTGTACCTGCCCGATGACAGCCAGGATCCTGCAGAGCAGGCCAAGTCGTCGCAACAGTCTCCGTCGAAAGCACACAAACACGACGTCTACCAATAAGGGAACGCCATGGACGCTTTTAACTACCGTGACGGTGAGCTGTTCGCGGAAGGTGTTGCCCTGTCCGCCATCGCCGAACGCTTTGGTACACCGACCTACGTCTACTCCCGTGCCCACATCGAAGCCCAGTACCTGGCTTACGCCGATGCGCTGGCCGGCACGTCGCACCTGGTCTGCTTTGCGGTCAAGGCCAACTCCAACCTGGGTGTACTGAATGTCCTGGCCCGTTTGGGTGCCGGGTTCGACATCGTTTCCCGTGGCGAGCTGGAGCGTGTACTGGCCGCTGGCGGCAGCCCCGAAAAGATCGTGTTCTCCGGTGTCGGCAAGACCCGTGACGACATGCGTCGCGCCCTGGAAGTCGGCGTGCACTGCTTCAACGTCGAATCCACCGACGAGCTCGAGCGTCTGCAAGTAGTCGCCGCCGAGCTGGGCGTTCGCGCGCCGATCTCGCTGCGCGTCAACCCGGACGTCGATGCCGGCACGCACCCGTACATTTCCACCGGTCTCAAAGAAAACAAGTTCGGCATCGCCATCGCCGACGCCGAAGACGTGTACGTCCGCGCCGCGCAACTGCCTAACCTGGAAGTGGTTGGCGTCGATTGCCACATCGGCTCGCAACTGACCACCCTGCCACCCTTCATCGATGCCCTCGACCGCCTGCTGGGCCTGGTCGACCGCCTCGGCGATTGCGGCATCTACCTGCGCCACATCGATCTGGGTGGCGGTCTCGGCGTGCGTTATCGCGATGAAGAGCCGCCATTGGCCGCCGACTACATCAAGGCCGTGCGCGAACGTCTCGACGGTCGTGACCTGGCGCTGGTGTTCGAGCCGGGCCGCTTCATCGTCGCCAACGCTGGCGTGCTGCTGACTCAGGTCGAGTACCTCAAGCACACCGAACACAAAGACTTCGCCATCGTCGATGCGGCCATGAACGACCTGATCCGCCCGGCGCTGTACCAGGCCTGGATGGACGTTACCGCCGTGCGCCCTCGCGATACCGCGGCGCGTGCCTACGACATCGTCGGCCCGATCTGCGAAACCGGCGACTTCCTGGCCAAGGATCGTCAACTGGCGCTGGAAGAAGGCGACCTGCTGGCCGTGCATTCGGCCGGTGCCTACGGGTTTGTCATGAGTTCCAACTACAACACTCGCGGCCGCGCCGCTGAAGTGTTGGTGGACGGTGATCAGGCAATCGAAGTGCGTCGCCGCGAGACGGTAGCCGAGTTGTTTGCTGGCGAAAGCCTGCTGCCGGAGTAACCCCATGCTGCTGCGTTTTACCAAGATGCACGGCCTGGGCAATGACTTCATGGTTCTCGACCTGGTCAGCCAGCACGCGCACATTCTGCCCAAGCATGCCAAGCAATGGGGCGACCGGCACACCGGCATCGGGTTCGACCAGTTGCTGATCGTCGAGGCGCCCAGCAACCCGGACGTGGATTTCCGCTATCGGATCTTCAACGCCGACGGCTCCGAAGTGGAACAGTGCGGTAACGGTGCACGCTGCTTCGCCCGCTTCGTGCTCGACAAGCGCCTGACCGCCAAGCGGCAGATTCGCGTCGAGACCAAAAGCGGCATCATCGAACTGGACATCCGCAACGATGGCCAGATCAGCGTCAACATGGGCGCCCCGCGCCTGGTGCCGGCCGAGATTCCGTTCGAAGCCCCGAGCCAGGCCGTGAGCTATCAGGTCGACGTCGATGGCGCCCCGGTTGAACTGGCCGCAGTGTCCATGGGCAACCCCCATGCCGTATTGCGGGTCAGCGATATCAACAATGCACCGGTGCATGAACTGGGGCCGAAAATCGAACATCACCCGCGCTTCCCGGCGCGGGTCAATGTCGGTTTTCTCCAGGTCATCGACCGGAACCGCGCGCAGTTGCGCGTCTGGGAACGCGGGACCGGGGAAACCCAGGCCTGCGGAACCGGCGCCTGTGCCGCCGCAGTGGCCGCGATCAGCCAGGGGTGGATGGATTCGCCACTATTGATCGACCTGCCCGGCGGGCGTCTGTCCATTGAATGGGCAGGCCCTGGCCAACCGGTCATGATGACCGGCCCGGCAGTACGCGTATACGAAGGACAAGTGCGTCTTTGAGTGAGCGAAATCCATGACCGACAAGCCCCAGGTTCCCGCCCTACAGCCCGACGAATCCCCTTCCGAAAGCCTTGAGGCGGCGGCGATTGCCGCGTACCTGGAGGCTCATCCGGATTTCTTCATCGAGCATGAAGAACTGCTCCCGGCCCTGCGCATTCCGCACCAGCGCGGCGACACCATTTCGCTGGTCGAACGCCAGATGACAATTCTGCGCGATCGCAACATCGAGTTGCGTCATCGTCTCTCGCACTTGATGGACGTGGCCCGCGACAACGATCGCCTGTTCGACAAGACCCGCCGTCTGATTCTCACGCTGATGGACGCGACCAGCCTGGAAGACGTGGTGATCGGCGTCGAAGACAGCCTGCGCCAGGATTTCCAGGTGCCCTTCGTCAGCCTGATCCTGCTGGGCGACAACCCGATGCCGGTAGGCCGCTGGGTCACCCACGCCGACGCACAAACGGCCATCGGCGGCCTGCTCTCGGAAGACAAGAGCGTCTGCGGCAGCCTGCGCGAGCATGAACTGGACTTCCTGTTCGGCGAAGAACAGCGCAAGCAGATCGGCTCCACCGCCGTTGTCGCCATCAGCCACCAAGGCATCCACGGTGTTCTGGCCATCGCCAGCCGCGATCCGCAGCACTACAAGAGTTCGGTGGGCACGTTGTTCCTCAGCTACATCGCCGAAGTCATGGGCCGCGTGCTGCCACGGGTCAACAATTCCCTGCGCTCGGTACGCTGATCGTGGAACGGCAACTGGACGCTTACTGCGAACACCTGCGCAGTGAGCGGCAAGTGTCGCCGCATACGCTGTACGCCTACCGCCGCGACCTCGACAAAGTGCTTGGCTGGTGCGTCAAACAGAACATCGGCAGTTGGGCCGCGCTGGACATCCAGCGGCTGCGCAGCCTGATCGCTCGCTTGCATGCACAAGGCCAATCGTCCCGCAGCCTGGCGCGGCTACTGTCGGCGGTGCGCGGGCTCTATCATTATCTGAACCGCGAAGGCCTGTGCGACCACGACCCGGCCAATGGCCTGGCACCGCCCAAAGGCGAGCGTCGTCTGCCGAAAACCCTCGACACCGACCGTGCGTTGCAACTGCTGGAAGGCGCGGTAGAGGATGATTTTCTGGCGCGTCGGGATCAGGCGATTCTGGAACTGTTCTATTCCTCCGGCTTGCGCCTTTCCGAACTGACCGGGCTCAACCTCGATCAGCTGGACCTGGCTGACGGCATGGTTCAGGTCCTCGGTAAAGGCAGCAAGACCCGACTGTTGCCGGTCGGCAAAAAGGCTCGCGAAGCATTGGAACTATGGTTGCCGTTACGAGCCATGACCAACCCGGCGGATGACGCGGTGTTTGTCAGTCAGCAAGGCCGGCGCCTTGGCCCCCGGGCGATTCAGGTGCGGGTCAAGGCCGCCGGCGAGCGCGAACTGGGGCAGAACCTGCACCCGCACATGTTGCGACACTCTTTCGCCAGCCATTTGCTGGAGTCCTCTCAGGACTTGCGCGCCGTGCAGGAACTGCTCGGCCACTCGGATATCAAGACCACCCAGATCTACACCCATCTGGACTTCCAGCACCTGGCGACGGTCTACGACAGCGCCCATCCACGGGCCAAACGCATTAAAGGCGATGATTCATGACCATCCAACTGATCACCTTCGACCTCGACGACACCCTGTGGGACACCGCCCCGGTAATCGCCACCGCCGAAGCCATATTGCGTGAATGGCTGACCGAGCATGCGCCGAACCTGGGCGCGGTGCCGGTGGAGCATTTGTGGTCGATTCGCGAGCGGGTGTTGAGCAACGAGCCGAACCTCAAGCACCGAATCAGTGCGCTGCGTCGGCGAGTGCTTTTTCATGCTCTGGAAGAGGCTGGTTACGACCATGGTCAAGCCTCAGACCTGGCTGATCAAAGTTTTGAAGTGTTTCTGCATGCCCGGCATCAATTGGAAGTTTTCCCCGAAGTCGAGCCGACGCTGGAGACACTCGCCAAGCACTACGCCCTCGGTGTAGTGACCAACGGCAACGCCGATGTGCACCGACTGGGCCTGGCGGATTACTTCAGGTTTGCCCTGTGCGCCGAAGACATCGGCATCGCCAAACCGGATGCGCGACTGTTTCATGAAGCGTTGCAACGGGGCGGCGCGACCGCCGAAACCGCGGTGCATATCGGCGATCATCCTGGTGATGACATTGCCGGAGCACAGCAGGCGGGGTTGCGAGCGATCTGGTTTAACCCGGCGGGCAAAGTGTGGGAAGCCGAGAGGGCACCGGATGCCGAGATTCGCAGTTTGACCGAGTTGCCGGGGTTGTTGGCGCGCTGGAACTCAGCCGATATTTGAGGTGCTGCGATCTTTTGATTTTCACCCATGAAAAAGCCCGCAGCGACGGCGGGCTTTTTCAGCAAGCAGGAAGCAGGCGCTTAGATAGGCCGGCTGCCGTACTTGTTATCAGGCTTCTTGGGAGGATCGGCGACCACATTGGCCTCCACTTCCTGCACCTTGCCGCCCCGTGCCAGAAACTCTTCCATGGCCTTGGCCAGGGCATCGCGTTCCTTGTTCTTGGCTTCAACGCTCGGCAGCTCATCGACCGATACCGCTGCCTTGGCTTTGCCTTTGGCAGTCGGAACGGGCACATCACCGCCGTCGTCTTCAGCGACGTCTTCAGCCGCCGCTTCCAGGCCTTCTTCGGTTTCGTCGTCGCCTACTTCGAGGTCGTCGTTTTCCAGATCATCGTCGCTCATGTTCTACCTCATGACTTGCGAAAAGCAGATTAGTTATAGCCCAGCTTTGCCTCCTGTCGAAGGCTGCCGGAAAAAATTCAACCACCGCTGGTGACCAGCGGTTTATGCCCCGTCACCGTGCACGGTGGCGAGGACTTTACGAGCACCGCCATGATCACGGTGCTCGCCCAGATAAACGCCTTGCCAGGTTCCCAACGCCAGTCGGCCTGCCGAGATTGGCAAACTGAGCTGACAGCCAAGTACGCTGGCCTTGAAGTGCGCCGGGAGGTCGTCCTGGCCTTCGTCGTTATGCTCATAGTCGTCCGTTCCTTGTGGGATCAGACGATTGAAAAATCGTTCGAAGTCGCGACGTACCGCCGGATCGGCGTTCTCGTTGATGGTCAACGACGCCGAGGTATGCTGTAGCCACAAATGCAACAGACCGACCCGACACGCCTTGAGTTCAGGCAAGCCGGCGAGTAACTCGTCCGTTACCAGATGAAAGCCCCGGGGCCGTGCCCGCAGGGTAATCAGAGTCTGTTGCCACATACAGTTCTCCGCACGTTCGGGGCGCATTCTAGCGCGCTCTGGGAAAAAACAAAGGCCCTAATATTCCTTCAATCGTGTAAGCCATTGGCCGCAGAAAAACACCCGTTGTAAACGCCCCTGAACGTGTATGAAAAAACCTTTCAGCCTTTCCTTCACTGACAAACTCAAGACAAAAAAATACCCGGCAAGCCGGGCATTTTTTTATAGGCGTGCTTACAAGTTGTAGCCGCGTTCGTTGTGCAGCGCCAGATCGATGCCGACTGCCTCTTCTTCCTCGGTGATACGCAGACCCATGACAGCGTCCAGCACCTTGAGGATGATGAAGGTGACGATCGCGGTGTAGATCACCGTGAAGCCCACGCCTTTGCACTGAATCCAGACTTGAGCCGCAATGTCGGTGACGGTGCCGAAGCCACCCAGGGACGGTGCCGCGAACACACCCGTCAGGATGGCGCCGAGGATACCGCCGATACCGTGCACGCCAAAAGCGTCGAGGGAGTCGTCGTAACCCATTTTGCGTTTCAGAGTCGTGGCGCAGAAGAAGCACACCACGCCTGCTGCCAGACCGATGATCATCGAGCCCATCGGGCCAACGGTACCCGCCGCCGGAGTGATCGCAACCAGACCGGCAACCACGCCCGAAGCGATACCCAATGCGCTAGGTTTGCCGTGGGTCAGCCACTCGGCAAACATCCAGCCCAAGGCTGCGGCGGCGGTAGCGATCTGAGTCACCAGCATGGCCATACCGGCAGTGCCGTTGGCTGCGGCAGCGGAACCGGCGTTGAAACCGAACCAGCCGACCCACAACATCGCTGCACCCATCAAGGTGTAACCGAGGTTGTGTGGCGCCATTGGAGTGGTTGGGAAGCCTTTACGCTTGCCCAGTACCAGGCAGGCAATCAGCCCGGCCACACCGGCGTTGATGTGCACCACGGTGCCGCCCGCGAAGTCGAGCACGCCCCAGTCGCCCAACAGCGAACCCGGACCGCTCCAGACCATGTGCGCAATCGGCGCGTAAACCAGGGTGAACCAGATCCCCATGAACACCAGCATTGCGGAAAATTTCATCCGCTCGGCGAAAGCACCAACGATCAGCGCCGGGGTGATGATGGCGAAAGTCATCTGATAGGTGACAAACACCGACTCGGGAAACAGCGCCGCAGGGCCGGTAATACTGGCAGGCGTGATGCCGGCGAGGAACGCCTTGGCGAAGCTGCCGACAAACGAATTGAGGTTGACGACGTTGGCTTCCATACCAGTTGTGTCAAACGCCATGCTGTAGCCGTAAAGGAACCACAGGATGGTGACCAGGCCGGTAATGGCGAAGCATTGCATCATCAACGAAAGAACGTTTTTGGAACGAACCATACCGCCGTAGAACAGCGCGAGACCTGGAATGGTCATGAACAACACGAGGGCAGTAGAGGTCAACATCCAGGCGGTATCACCGGAGTTGAGGACTGGAGGAGCCACCGGATCTGCCGCCATGGCCAGGCCAGGCATTACGATGGACAACAGGGCTCCTAGCCCTGCGAATTTACGCAGAGTCATATTGTTTTCTCCTGGGGCGTTGGGTTTGTGGCGGCTTAGATTGCGTCGGTATCGGTTTCGCCGGTACGGATGCGAATCGCCTGTTCCAGATTGACCACGAAGATCTTGCCGTCACCGATCTTGCCGGTGTTGGCGGCCTTGGTTATCGCCTCGATAACCCGGTCCAGATCCTTGTCGTCAATGGCGACATCGATCTTCACCTTAGGCAGAAAATCGACCACGTATTCCGCGCCGCGATACAGCTCGGTGTGACCCTTCTGCCGACCGAAGCCTTTGACCTCAGTAACGGTAATGCCCTGCACGCCGATCTCGGACAGCGACTCGCGCACGTCGTCCAGTTTGAACGGCTTGATGATGGCAGTGACTAGCTTCATGAAAACTCTCTCCCGAATTGGTGGACTTGCCCCAGGAAAACAAACCCGACTCAAGTCTAAGCGCAGTGCCTGGCTTTGTAACGCATCGTCGGCCTTACCTGCCCATCCGACGCCAGCTAACCACTCCGCACGAAACTTCCCCCGTTCCGCTTGGCGCACTGCATTCGTCACAGCGACTGCATCAGTGCATGGGTCACCAGCGACTAAGCAGAAAGCTTGCCATCTATCCAAAACCCATTGATTTCAAGCCCTTGGCCGCTGCCACAGGCCCGTCCAGTCGATTGACGCAACGGTTACGCACAACAACAGTGCGCGACCGCCCACTCGTATGCGCGAAAAGCGTGCATCCCAGCCGCCGAGATTGACTATAGACACTGCGTGATACACTGCCCGCCATTGTTGACAGGACATTTCCCATGCTCGCGCCAAAAGACTTCCTCGACGCCCTGAGCGGCACCGCCTCCCGCCTCTTCAGCGGCGACACCCCACTGCCGAAAAGCGAAATCGAAAGCCAGTTCAAGGCCCTGCTGCAAAGCGGCTTCAGCAAACTGGATCTGGTAAGCCGTGAAGAATTCGACAGCCAGATGGTCGTGCTCGCACGGACCCGGGCACGGTTGGAGAGCCTTGAGGCGAAAGTGGCGGAGCTGGAAGCGAAGCTCAATCCACCCACCGAATAACCCCGCCGGTTCCCTTGGCAATGGGATCTACTGTGGGGGCGAGCCTGCTCGCGATTAGAGTCACCACGGCGTTCCAGCCGCCCCGCGCTGGAACAACCACCCCGTAGGAGCTGCCGAAGGCTGCGATCTTTTGATCTTAAGCCCCGCAAACATCCCGGCAACTTCCTCCGCCGCCGTCCGCTCAATGCCTCTTGGTGGAAGCGTGCTTCGCGGGTGATGCAAGCACCCGAAGCTCAACCACGCTCGATTTCGGCCCTGCGCTGATCGTAGGTCGATTGCAGGTTTAGCCAGAGTTCGGGCGTGGTGTTCAGGTAAATGGAAAGCCTCTCGGCAAGATCAGGGCCTACATCGCTCTCCTGCATCACAAGGGCACTCACCTCATCTCCAACCTCATTCAACGAGCTAGCCAAACCAGCCGCCGTAATGCCCATTGGCTCAAGAAACTCCTTTTCAAGGATTTCGCCAGGATGAATCGGCCGCATTCCAGAATTGCTCATCTCCCCTCCTGAGGGCTTGATCAACTGTGATCATAAGCAGCTATCTCGACCCGACAAGGGAGTCCGTGCGTTTTCACCGAAGTCCTTCATTTATCCAAGACCGGTCCTACAAAAACTAGTTGCAGCGGCTGATTACGCCTAAATACCAGCCGCGACAGAACCTTTGTAGCAGCTGCCGAACGCAGGCTCCGCCAGTTGCTACAGATTGCGTTACGACTTAACTGACTGGAATCAGCTCGCCCAGCAACATCCTGCGAAAGTTTGGTTACTCCGCCACAACGCTAAATCATCTGCCCACGACTACCCTTCAAAAACCCGCAGGAAGCGGTTCCCCGTCAGCTCAAGGAACGACCATGTCCCTATCCATCGTCCACAGCCGCGCCCAAGTCGGCGTGGATGCGCCCGCCGTCACCGTCGAAGTGCATCTGGCCAACGGCTTGCCGTCGCTGACCATGGTCGGGCTGCCCGAGGCGGCGGTGAAGGAAAGCAAGGATCGGGTGCGCAGCGCAATCATCAATTCGGGTCTGCAATTTCCAGCACGGCGGATCACCTTGAATCTCGCCCCTGCCGATTTGCCGAAGGATGGCGGGCGGTTCGATCTGGCGATTGCCTTGGGGATTCTGTCGGCCAGTGTGCAGGTGCCGACGTTGACGCTGGATGACGTGGAGTGCCTGGGAGAGCTGGCGCTGTCGGGCGCGGTGCGGGCGGTTCGTGGGGTGTTGCCGGCGGCGCTGGCGGCACGCAAGGCCGGGCGCACGCTGGTGGTGCCGCGAGCGAATGCCGAGGAGGCATGCCTGGCGTCGGGGTTAAAGGTGATTGCGGTGGATCATCTGCTTCAAGCGGTCGCGCATTTCAATGGTCACACGCCCATCGAACCCTACGCTTCCAACGGTTTGCTCTACGCCAGCAAACCCTACCCCGACTTGAATGAAGTTCAGGGACAACTGGCGGCCAAGCGAGCCTTGCTGATTGCAGCGGCGGGGGCTCATAACCTGCTGTTCAGCGGTCCGCCGGGGACGGGAAAAACGTTGTTGGCGAGTCGTCTGCCGGGGCTGTTACCGCCATTGGCCGAGAACGAAGCACTGGAAGTCGCGGCGATTCAATCGGTCGCCAGTTGTGTGCCGCTGAGTCATTGGCCACAGCGCCCCTTCCGACAGCCACACCACTCCGCTTCTGGCCCCGCACTGGTCGGCGGCGGCTCGAAACCGCAACCCGGCGAAATCACTCTCGCCCACCATGGCGTGCTGTTCCTCGATGAGCTTCCAGAGTTTGATCGCAAGGTATTGGAGGTATTGAGAGAGCCATTGGAGTCCGGCCACATCGTAATTTCCCGCGCCAAGGACCGCGTACGCTTCCCGGCGCGCTTTCAATTGGTGGCTGCGATGAATCCTTGCCCCTGTGGATATCTTGGCGAGCCAAGCGGCCGTTGCTCCTGTACGCCGGACATGGTGCAGCGCTATCGCAACAAGCTGTCGGGGCCACTGCTGGACCGCATCGATCTGCACCTGACGGTTGCTCGGGAGGCTACGGCGCTGAACCCAGCGTCGAAGCCCGGCGACGACACCGCGACCTCGGCCGCGCTGGTCGCCGATGCACGGGAGCGGCAACAAAAACGCCAGGGCTGCGCCAATGCTTTTCTCGATTTACCGGGCCTGCGCAAGCACTGCAAGTTATCCACAGTTGACGAAACCTGGCTGGAAACGGCGTGTGAGCGACTGACTTTGTCCCTTCGTGCGGCCCATCGACTGCTCAAGGTCTCTCGCACTCTGGCAGACCTTGAACAAGTCGATGGCATCACCCGTGAACACCTGGCCGAAGCGCTGCAATATCGGCCAACAACGCTCTAGTCCGTATCACCCCTTGGTCAGATCAACCAACGGCGTCTGCCGCACCTCAGTCTCCCGACCACCCTGAATCTCGCTCACCCGCTTCAACGACTTATCCACAGCCGCCTTATCCGCCAACAAGCTGTAGCTGATGCGGAACTGCTTCTGCTCCTTCGGCCCAATCGTCGGCACCAGGTTCAGTGGCCGCTGATACCGGCGGTTGTAGGAAAAGCTCGTTCCCGGCTCCAGCCCCGTAACATAGCCCTGGCCTTGGGTATCGGTGTTTTTCCACAGGGAGAACACCGGCAGTGTTTGAGTATTGAAGCCGACCGAGACACCCAGGCTGCCGGCCTTGTTATGCAGCACGGTCAACGTATCGCCCTTGGCATCGGCGTACGGCACCACGTTGTAAACCGTTTCGTCGTAGTCCTTGGTCGGCGCGCGGTAGGTTTGCCAGTCCGGCAGATCGCCTTTGGCTTTGTCGTTGAACGGCGACACCTGCTTCACCGGAGCGGCGAAACGGGCGCCCTGTTCCAGGAACGGGGTGCTGAAGTTGCTGTGATACAGCGCCTGATATTCCTTCGGGTAGTCGCCGTTGTTGGTCAGGGTGTCGTTGAGGGCGAACACGACGCTGCCGGGTTCGGTGACCAGTTCGGTCGCGACGGAGAAGTCGACTTTCTTGAATGCCTGCTCTTTCAGCTCGCCGCGCAGGCTGATGGCGTATGGCGGCTTTTCATCGATGTGCAGGGTGACTTTGTTGGCCGGGATGTTGGCGGCGCGACCGTGCAGGGTCAGCAGTTCGCCATTGTCCATGCCGGGATGGCCGACCCATTCGTAGCCGCAGCGGGTGACCAGCTCATTGAAACCTTCCAGCCAGCCCAGGCCACCGCGACCGTTGAGTTCGATAAAGGACGGGTTGACCACTTCCTTGACCGGCGAATCCCAGCCCATGCGCACATTGCCGACCGAAGCTTGCAGCACGTTCATACCGCGAGTCGGCACCACCGAGAGTTTCATCGTGCCGTTATCGATGTCGACGATGCTGACACCCTCCTGCCGACCGCCGTGCAAGGTGCGCAGGGTCACGGAGAAGGGTTTGGCGGTTTTTACGCCGAGTTGCTGGCTGGTGATTTGCCAGTTCTGGGCGGCCTTGTCGGTATCGAGCAGGACGTAATCCCAGGCCATGGCGTGGGAAGCAGCGGAGAGTGCGCTGAGGGCAACGAACAGTTTGAGCGGGGTCATGGCAGCAGCCTTTATTGGAGTTGTGCCATTTTTATAAACTTGAAGAAACGTTTCAGCAAGCATAAAAATCGAGATCACGACGGCAAATGCCAAATGATCGTCGATAAGGGGTTTGTGGATAACGCGGAGAATCGAGTTGATGCCATCGCGAGCCTACTCGCGATGGCGATTTGGGCAGCGCCTCAACGAAACCGGTCAACCTCATGCCGCAAGTCCGCCGCGAGCTTCTCCAGCTCTTTGGCAGTCACCGCCAGGTTCGACACCACTTCCCGCTGCTCACTGTTCGCCAGGGCGATGCTTTGCAGGTTGCTGCTGAGCAAGGTCGCGGTGCTGCTTTGTTCCTGGGTCGCGGTGGTGATGGCGGCGAACTGCTGACCGGCCGAGCGGCTTTGCTCATCGATCCGCGCCAGGGCTGAGGCGACGTTGGCGTTGCGCGACAGGCCTTCCTGCATCAGCACGTTACCCTGCTCCATGGTGCTGATCGCGTTGCCGGTTTCCTGCTGGATACTCTGGATCATCCCGGAAATTTCGTCAGTGGCCTGGCGAGTACGTGAGGCCAGGTTGCGCACCTCATCGGCCACCACCGCAAACCCACGACCTTGTTCACCGGCACGGGCGGCTTCGATGGCAGCGTTGAGCGCCAACAAATTGGTTTGCTCGGCGATCGCGGTGATCACCCCGACGATGCCGCCGATTTCCTGGGAGCGCTGACCCAAGGTGTTGATTACCGTCGCGGTGCTGTTCAGCGCACCGGCGATTTGCTCCAGGGATGAGGACGCTTCGTCCATCGACGTACGACCGATCTGGGTTTGCTGTGCATTTTCCTGCGCCAGGCGCTGGGTGTTGCCCATGTTGTCGGCAATGTTCAACGAGGTGGCGCTGAACTCTTCCACGGCGCCGGCCATGCTGGTGATCTCGCCGGACTGCTGCTCCATCCCTTCATAGGCACCACCGGACAAGCCAGACAACGCTTGGGCGCGGCTGTTGACCTCTTCCGAGGCTCTACGAATGTGCTCGACCATGGTCGACAAAGCCTGGCTCATCTGGTTGAAAGCGCGGGCCAACTGACCGATTTCGTCGTTGCTCGACACATTCAGGCGCACGCTCAAATCACCGGCGCCCAAGGCTTCGGCCTGACGCACCAGATCCCCCAGCGGCGCCAGTTTACTGCGCAACAACCAGACCGCCGAACCCACCGCCAGCAACATCGCCAACAGGCTGCCGATGGCCAGGCGAATGCCGACGCTCCAGGTCACCGCGCGGATTTCCGCTTTCGGCATGCTCGCCACCACCGACCACGGCCCGCCTTCGAACGGCACGGCAATGCTGTAGAAGTCTTGCGACTTGTCGCTCCAGAAATCGCCCTTGCCCGGCGTCTTGGCCAGACCGACGATGGCCGGGACTGCCACATCCAATGCTTGCACACCAGCGATCGGCACCAGCCATTTGTTCTGCTCATCGAGCAGCGCCAGGGAGCCAGTCTGGCCGATGCGGAAGCGCTTGAGGTTTTCGAACTGGGCGTTCTGGGCGTCGGTGTAATCGAATCCCACGAACAGCACGGCAATCACCTTACCGCCGCTGTCGCGTACGGGGGTGTACTGAGTCATGTAGGACCGTTCGAAGAGCAAGGCGCGGCCGACGTAGCTCTGCCCGGCCATCAAGCGCGCATAAGCCGGGTGAGCGTGATCCAGCAATGTGCCGATGGCCCGGGTGCCGTCCTGTTTGCTCAGGGACGTGCTGACCCGAATGAAATCTTCGCCACTGCGCACGAACAGTGTCGCGACGCCGGCGGTCATTTGCTTGAACTCATCCACTTCCTTGAAGTTGTTGTTCAACACTTCGCCACCCAGGTGCAGGCCCGGGGTCTGCACACCCGCCACGGTCACCGGCTCATCCGGGTGCACGCTCAAACCGGCGCTGAAGCGCTTCTCGAACAGGCCGCTGAGGCGCTGGGTACTTTCACGCAACGTGCCGTGGAACGTGCTCAGCTGATCGGCCAGTAGCCGTGCCTCGCTGGCCAGGTGCTCTTCGCGGGTGGCGAGGTTGGCGGCGTCCAGCGAGCGCAGGGCAAACACGGTGCTGCCGCTGATGACAATCGCCAGTATCACGGCAAGCGCAAGACCCAGCTGTGAGGCAATCCGAGCACGAGGTTGAGACATGACAGCTCCTGACCCAGTGGGCCGGATCATCCTGATCCCGTCGCACTCGGCAAAATTTCTGATAATGGGGAAAACGTGGAGCCTGGTACGAAGGTTCCATCAGCAGATTTTCGGCGGCAAAGCCGAATACTTGAGTGATTAACGGGGATATGGCTCAAGGCCGCCATTGCAGCGGCTCCATCGATTCAGCCCAGGCGCTCGACATCCGGTAATTCCATGGCCCGGACTTCGCCTTGCAGGAAATCGCTGAGCCTACGCAAACGTTCACCTCCCGGGCGGGTTTTCGGCCAGACCAGGTAATAATTCTCACCACTGGCGACGGCTGTTGGCCACGGCAAACTCAGACGTCCCTGCGCGACATCCTCCGCGACCATCAGCAAATCGCCCATGGACACGCCGTAGCCGCGGGCGGCAGCGATCATGCCCAGCTCCAGGGTATCGAACACCTGCCCGCCCTTGAGCGAGACCTGATCGCTCAGGCCCATACGCTCCAACCAGTTACGCCAGTCCCGGCGGTCCGGCGTCGGGTGCAGCAGTTCGGTGCTGGCCAGGCGCGCAACGTCCCACGGTTGATCCTGCAGAAGATTCGGCGCGCCCACCGGAATCAACTCTTCGGGGAACAGCAACGTCGTCTCCCAGTCCGGTGGAAAATGCCCGTTGCTGAGGATGACGGCGCAGTCAAAGGGTTCGTGGTTGAAGTCCACCGTATCGACGTCCATCCAGGCACTGGTCAATTGCACCTCGTTCCCCGGTCGCAGGTGGCGAAAACGGCTGAGCCGCGCCAACAGCCAGCGCATGGTCAGGGTCGACGGGGCTTTCATGCGCAGGATGTCGTCTTCGGCGCGCAAGGTGTTGCAGGCCCGTTCAAGGGCGGTGAAGCCTTCGCGAATGCCCGGCAGGATCAGCCGCGCCGACTCGGTCAGTTGCAGGTTGCGCCCGCTGCGATGAAACAGCCGACAGGCGAAATGCTCTTCGAGCGTACGAATGTGCCGACTGACCGCACTTTGTGTGATCGACAACTCTTCGGCGGCGCGGGTAAACGAGCTATGCCGCGCCGCCGCTTCGAATGCTCGAAGGGCATACAAGGGAGGAAGACGACGAGACATTGGGAAAGCTCCTATAGCGCGGTTGCCTCAACTTATCAGAAAGTCCTGAGCATGAGTTTTAATCATGCCACCCATCCTTTTTATCCCTTTGTGGAAACCCCGCAGAGCGCCGAGAATCGACGCTTCCTGTTCTCTCTGACAATCGAGCGTGATGATCATGCAGCATCCAGCGCGTATTGAACTCTGGGCCATCCTGCGGCTGGCGGGGCCGTTGATTGCCTCGCAGTTGGCGCACATGTTGATGGTCCTCACCGACACCTTGATGATGGCGCGCCTGAGTCCCGAGGCGCTGGCCGGCGGCGGTCTGGGCGCGGCGACGTATTCGTTCGTGTCGATCTTCTGCATCGGCGTGATCGCGGCAGTCGGCACCCTGGTGGCGATCCGTCACGGCGCGGGCGACATCATCGGCGCAGCGCGGCTGACCCAGGCCGGTTTGTGGCTGGCCTGGTTGATGGCGCTGGTGGCGGGTCTTCTGCTGTGGAACCTCAAACCGGTGTTGCTGCTGTTCGGCCAGACCGCAACCAACGTCCAGGCCGCCGGCCAGTTTCTGTTGATCCTGCCGTTCGCCCTGCCCGGCTACCTGAGTTTCATGGCACTGCGCGGCTTCACCAGCGCCATCGGCCGGGCGACGCCGGTGATGGTCATCAGCCTCGGCGGCACCGTGGCCAACTTCCTGCTCAACTACGCGTTGATCACCGGCATGTTCGGCCTGCCGAAAATGGGCCTGATGGGCATCGGTCTGGTCACAGCGATCGTGGCCAACCTCATGGCGCTGGCGCTCGCGCTGCACATTCGTCGGCACCCGGCCTATGACGCTTATCCGTTGCGCCAGGGCCTGTCGCGGCCCAATCGTCAGTACTTGAAGGAGTTGTGGCGCCTGGGCCTGCCGATTGGCGGCACCTATGCGGTGGAAGTCGGCCTGTTTGCCTTCGCCGCGCTGTGCATGGGCACCATGGGCAGTACGCAACTGGCGGCGCACCAGATCGCCCTGCAAATAGTCTCGGTGGCGTTCATGGTGCCGGCGGGGCTTTCCTACGCGATCACCATGCGCATCGGCCAGCATTACGGCGCCGGGCAATTGCTGGATGCGCGGCTAGCCGGACGGGTCGGCATCGCCTTCGGGGCGGTGTCGATGCTGGGGTTTGCGATGGTCTTCTGGCTACTGCCGAATCAGTTGATCGGCTTGTTCCTCGACCACAACGACCCGGCCTTTCGCCCGGTCATCGAACTGGCCGTGAGCCTGCTGGCGGTGGCGGCGTGGTTCGAGCTGTTCGACGGCACGCAAACCATTGCCATGGGCTGCATTCGCGGACTCAAGGATGCCAAGACCACGTTCCTGGTGGGTTTGGGCTGTTATTGGCTGATAGGTGCGCCGGCCGCCTGGTGGATGGCCTTCCATCTGAACTGGGGGCCGACGGGCGTCTGGTGGGGGTTGGCGCTGGGGCTGGCGTGTTCGGCGGTGAGCCTGACGCTGGCGTTTGAGTGGAAGATGACGCGGATGATTCGGCGCGAGCCGGCGCCGCAGAATAGTTTCACGGCCGCCCAGCCAGACTGAGATCCCCTATAGGAGCGAGCCTGTGTGGCGAGGGAGCTTGCTCCCGCTGGGTCGCGAAGCGGACCAAAAAGCTTTGCGACTGCTTCGCAGCCGAGCGGGAGCAAGCTCCCTCGCCACAAAAGCACCCCACAGTTGTTTGTGGTCAGCTCACGACTTCCAGCGCTGGCTGCTGGCTGGAACCGAAGGTCAAATACTCAACCAATTCCGCCAACGGCAACGGCTTGCTGATCAGATACCCCTGCACCTGATCGCAACCAAACCCGCGCAACAAATCCAGCTGCTCGGGTGTTTCCACACCTTCGGCAACCACTTCGAGGTTGAGGTTGTGCGCCAGGTTGATCATGGCGTGCACCAGTTTGCGATTCTCTTCCCGCTCTTCCATGCCGCCGACAAAGCTCTTGTCGACCTTCAACAAGGCGATCGGCAGGCTGTTCAGGTGCACGAATGATGAGAACCCGGTGCCGAAATCGTCCAGCGAGAAGCGCACACCGAGTCGCCCGAGGGCGTCCATGGTCTGCTTGACCAGGTCACTGCGACGCATCACCGCGGTTTCGGTCAGTTCGAATTCCAGCCATTGCGCCTCGACGCCACGCTCGGCAATCAGCCGGCTCAGGGTCGACAGTAACTGGCTGTCCTGAAACTGCCGGAACGACAGGTTGATCGCCATGTGCAGCGCCGGCAGACCCCGCTCACGCAACGCCTGCATGTCCCGCAGGGCTCGGGAAATCACCCAGTAACCCAGCGGCACGATCAAGCCGCTTTGCTCGGCCAGTGGCACGAATTCGCTGGGGGGCAGCAAGCCGCGTTCGCCATGACGCCAGCGCACCAAGGCTTCGAGGCCGACGATCTGGCCGTCCGCAAGGTTCAGGCGTGGCTGGTAATGCAACTCCAGCTCATCGCGACGTAAGGCCCGACGCAGCTCGCTTTCAAGGTCGGCGATGCTGCGGGCATTGCGATTGATCCGCTCGTTGAAGATGTGGAAGGTGCAGCCTTGAGTACTCTTGGCCTGCTGCATGGCGATGTGCGCATGCCACATCAGCGGGTCGGCGCCGGCCTGCGCCCGGGCGTGAGCAATGCCGAGACTGGAGCCGATCAACAGGCTTTCGCCGTCGATCCAGTAGGGCTCGGACAGGGCTTCGGTAATCCGTTCGGCCATCCATTCAGCGCGCTGAGGCGCGCGGCGGGTGTCGATCAGCAGGGCGAACTCATCGCTACCCAGCCGCGCCAGTTGATCGCCGGCCTCCAGCTGGCTTTTCAGCCGCGAGACCACTTGCAGAATCAACCGGTCGCCGGCCTGATGGCCGAGGGCGTCGTTGGCGTGTCGAAAGTTGTCGAGGTCAAGGTGACCGAGGGCCAGGCCGCGGCCGTCGTTGTCCGCCAGACGCGCCGCCAGCAAGGTCTGGAAACCCTGACGGTTGGCGATGCCAGTCAGCGGATCCTGCTCGGCCAGGCGCTGCAAGGTGTTTTCCAGCACCCCGCGCTCACGCACATGACGCAGACAGCGGCGCAACATGCCGGAATCCAGCAGATTGCGCACCAGCCAGTCGCTCACACCGTCGGGCGGCGCCAGCGGCTCGTGTTCGAGCAGCAACACCGTCGGCAGGCTGCAACGGCCGGGTGCCGGCTGCAGAGCAGGAATCGTCAACAACACCGCGCTGCGGTTGTCATCGAACAGGTTGCTGACCGACTCCCAGCTCGGCGCGCTGAGCAGCACTGCCGAACTCCCCATTGGAGCCAGACACTCGCGCAACAACGCTGCCCACGCCGGCTCTTGGGCCAGTAGCAGCAAACGCAAGGGTTCGACAGGCGTAGACAAGCTAGCTCCCTAGACTCTGCAAAGATGTAGGCGGCGCGCATTATGCCGCTCGGGTAACCAATGACCCAATATCATCGGTTATCAAACACGACTTCGAGTCTTGAATACGTACATTAGACGCGAATTCATTGCGCATCCTGCGTGAAAGTATCAAAACCGGCAAATAGAGATCGCGTGTTGCGTCACAAGTCGGAGAGAGCAGCACAATTCTCTGAGCCTGTTAAAATGCCGGCCCATTTCGCTAACGACTCCCTGATTTCGTATGTCCCGACTCAATCCCCGGCAGCAAGAAGCCGTGAGCTACGTCGGCGGCCCTCTTTTGGTGCTCGCCGGCGCAGGCTCCGGCAAGACCAGCGTGATCACCCGCAAAATTGCGCATCTGATCCAGAGCTGCGGCATCCGTGCCCAGTACATCGTCGCCATGACCTTTACCAACAAGGCCGCGCGGGAGATGAAGGAACGGGTCGGCACGCTGCTCAAGGGCGGTGAAGGCCGCGGCCTGACGGTGTGCACCTTTCACAACCTGGGCCTGAACATCATCCGCAAGGAACATGTGCGGCTGGGCTATAAACCGGGCTTCTCGATCTTCGACGAGACCGACGTCAAAGCCCTGATGACCGACATCATGCAGAAGGAATACTCGGGCGACGACGGCGTCGACGAGATCAAGAACATGATCGGCGCCTGGAAAAACGACCTGATCCTGCCGCCCGAAGCCCTGGAAAACGCACGCAACCCCAAGGAACAGACCGCCGCCATCGTCTACACCCACTACCAGCGCACGCTCAAGGCGTTCAACGCGGTGGACTTCGACGACCTGATCCTGCTGCCGGTAAAACTGTTCCAGGAACACGACGACATCCTGGAAAAATGGCAGAACAAGGTCCGCTACCTGCTGGTGGACGAATACCAGGACACCAACGCCAGCCAGTATTTGCTGGTGAAACTGCTGATCGGCAAACGCAACCAGTTCACCGTGGTAGGCGACGACGACCAGTCGATCTACGCCTGGCGCGGCGCCCGCCCGGAAAACCTGATGCTGCTCAAGGACGATTACCCGTCCCTGAAAGTGGTGATGCTGGAGCAGAACTACCGCTCCACCAGCCGCATCCTGCGCTGCGCCAACGTGCTGATTTCGAACAACCCGCACGAATTCGAAAAGCAGCTGTGGAGTGAAATGGGTCACGGCGACGAGATCCGCGTGATCCGCTGCCGCAACGAAGACGCCGAAGCCGAGCGCGTGGCCGTGGAAATCCTCAGCCTGCACTTGCGCACCGACCGGCCCTACAGCGATTTCGCGATTCTGTATCGCGGCAACTACCAGGCCAAGCTGATCGAGCTGAAGCTGCAACATCACCAAGTGCCTTACCGACTGTCCGGGGGCAACAGCTTTTTCGGACGCCAGGAAGTGAAGGACCTGATGGCCTACTTCCGCCTGATCGTGAACCCGGACGACGACAACGCCTTCCTGCGGGTGATCAACGTCCCACGCCGGGAGATCGGTTCGACCACCCTGGAGAAGCTGGGCAACTACGCCACCGAGCGAAAAATCTCGATGTACGCCGCCACCGACGAAATCGGCCTGGGCGAACACCTGGACAGCCGCTTCACCGATCGCCTGTCGCGCTTCAAGCGTTTCATGGACAAGGTCCGCGAGCAGTGCGCCGGCGAAGACCCGATCTCTGCCCTGCGCAGCATGGTCATGGACATCGACTACGAGAACTGGCTGCGCACCAACAGCTCCAGTGACAAGGCCGCCGATTACCGCATGGGTAACGTCTGGTTCCTGATCGAGGCGCTGAAGAACACGCTGGAAAAAGACGAAGACGGCGAGATGACCGTCGAAGACGCCATCGGCAAACTCGTGCTGCGCGACATGCTGGAGCGTCAGCAGGAAGAGGAAGACGGCGCCGAAGGTGTGCAGATGATGACCTTGCACGCCTCCAAGGGCCTGGAATTCCCTTACGTGTTCATCATGGGCATGGAAGAGGAAATCCTCCCGCATCGCTCCAGCATCGAAGCCGACACCATCGAAGAGGAACGCCGCCTGGCCTACGTCGGGATTACCCGAGCGCGTCAGACACTGGCTTTCACCTTCGCCGCCAAGCGTAAGCAATATGGCGAGATCATCGACTGCGCGCCCAGCCGCTTCCTCGATGAACTGCCGCCGGACGACCTGGCCTGGGAAGGCAACGACGACACCCCGACCGAAGTCAAAGCCGTTCGTGGCAACAGCGCATTGGCAGATATACGCGCAATGCTAAAGCGCTAGAATTGACCACATTTATTTAGACCTTCGGCGCAACAGACGCCAACAGAGGACAGCTTCATGGAAGCACTGCACAAGAAAATTCGCGAAGAAGGCATCGTGCTTTCCGACCAGGTCCTGAAAGTCGACGCCTTTCTGAACCACCAGATCGACCCGGCCCTGATGAAGCTGATCGGCGACGAATTCGCCTCGCTGTTCAAGGATTCGGGCATCACCAAGATCGTCACCATCGAAGCCTCGGGTATCGCCCCGGCGATCATGACCGGCCTGAACCTCGGCGTACCGGTGATTTTCGCGCGCAAGCATCAGTCCCTGACCCTGACTGAAAACCTGCTGTCGGCGACTGTTTACTCGTTCACCAAGCAAACCGAAAGCACCGTGGCGATCTCCCCTCGCCACCTGACCAGCAGCGACCGCGTGCTGATCATCGACGACTTCCTGGCCAACGGTAAGGCTTCGCAAGCGCTGATCTCGATCATCAAACAGGCCGGCGCGACCGTGGCCGGTCTGGGCATCGTGATCGAGAAATCGTTCCAGGGTGGCCGGGCGGAGCTGGATGCCCAGGGTTATCGCGTGGAATCGTTGGCTCGGGTGCAATCGCTGAAGGATGGCGTTGTAACCTTCATCGAATAAAGCCACTACACCGAAAAACCAATGTGGGAGCGAGCAGGCTCGCCCCACTTCGGTTTCAAGCCTTTGACAGGTCCATTCTGTAACCCGCCCCAGGCGTTCCTTCATGCATCGCCGCCTGAATGTCCGCATACAAAGCGTTCGCCTCAGCGGTAGTGATTGATCGCGAACAATCACGCAGCACCACGCGTAAAAGCACATTCTCCTGACCCGGCAGCAGCCCGAGCCTTTCAATTGCCTGCGCGGGTAAATCCGAGAACTCCCACCTTCCCTTGACTTGCATCTCCTCGATCCAGTCAGAGCAGTCGCCGGCCGCCTGCAACATTCTTTCGGTCAACACTTCTTCGCTCAGCCCCGGCGTTACCGCCAACGAAATATCACGAGCAATCGACGGCAAACGAGATACCGCCGTCCATGGATTCAGATCATGCATCTGCGCCTGCACTCGCACGTTCTGATCACGCAGCAAGCGAATATCCGGAATGCCTTTTCGCAACATCGTCAGGCGATCCAGACCCATCCCGAGTGCCAGCCCTCCATGATGCAGCGGGTCAATGTTCAAACGCTCCAACAAAGACCTCGCAATACGACCGCACTCCAGCACCTCAACCGGAGCCCCATCATTCAACACATTCACTTCGATTCCTCCCTCCGTGTAGTGATGCGGACTATCGCTGTAGACCCAAGACTTATCAGGAACGGCGGACGTAAGGATATCGCCGACCAAACGCAACAGATGTTCGTGCGTTGCCAGTTCCGGATCACCCAGCACCCAAATATCCATTTGATGCGGTTCCGCGCAATGCCAACGATCCCGACTATCACGACGGAAAGTTATACCTGGAGCTGCCAGCAATATCGTCTGTCCCGACTGCCGCACCTGAGCCGCTCGCTGAAGCGCTACCGGAATCTGACTGGTGGTTTGTGTTCGCAACAACGAGTACTCATCGACCCAACGGGTGTGTTCACTCCCGAGCGTAACCTCCGCCGGGTCATAACCGAGCAAACCGTAATTTTCTTCAGCAGACACAATCCGCGGCCCGGTTTGTAGTTGCGCTTGGGGCCAACCTTTTTCAGAGAGTCCCTGGAGGATTTCATTTAGCAGCAATCGAACAGCGTGATCGGGATCGTTTGTTTCGGTTAGATCAACCAGCAACAGGGCTTGTTTAAGTGCAGCGTCCGTAACAGTTTTCCTTGAAGACGTGTCCATGCTCTTTCTCTCGACAATGGGTCCTTGCCGACAAGGTACACAGCTGTTGGGGTGTATCGCCGTAGAGCAGGGAAAATCAGAAGGGGCTGACAGCACAGTCTTACTCTGCAGACGTGCAAATTTAGAAAGAATTTATGTGTAGGTATTGGTTCGCTCGAGACGGGACTGTCCCTCGCGGGCAAGTCGAATCGTTGCACCGCCGCCCCCACAGGTTTTTGTGGCGGCTATTACTGCGCGGTGGCCTTCAGGCCGGTGAGCAGCAACCGCTGAAACAAATCCTCTTTCAATCCTTCGGGTTTCGTCAGCTGCATGCGCTCCAGATGCTCGGAAAACTCCGCCGGCTCCGGCGCATCCAGCGCCGCCTTGCCCAATTCCAGAATCTCCGTGAGCTTGAACTTGCTCTTCAACCAGTTCAGCGCCCGCAATAAATCCCGCTCCTGCGCCGTGAAATCGCAGCCCAACGGATATTCCGGAAACAGATTCGAATGCCGAGCCTGAATGGCCTGTAAACGCTGCGGGCTGTTGTCGGCGAAACGCGGATCGAGGCGGAAATGCTTCGGCAATTTGCCAGCGTTCTGCGCCTGTTCGATCAGCCCCGGCTGGAAGCGTGAGTCGCAGATGTTCAGCAACGCCTCGATCACCGCCGCATCGGTCTTGCCTCGCAGATCGGCGATGCCGTACTCGGTGACGACGATGTCGCGCAGATGCCGCGGGATTGTGCAGTGGCCGTATTCCCAGACGATGTTCGAACTGACCTCACCGCCCGACTCACGCCAACTGCGCAGGAGCAGGATCGAACGCGCGCCTTCCAGTGCATGACCCTGGGCCACGAAGTTGTATTGCCCGCCAACGCCGCTGAGTACCCGCCCGTCTTCGAGCTGATCGGCCACGCCGGCGCCGAGCAGGGTCATGGTGAACACAGTGTTGATGAAGCGCGCATCAAGGCGCTGCAAGCGTTTGAGTTCTTCCTGACCGTAGAGCTCGTTGATGTAACTGATGCGGGTCATGTTGAATTCGAGCCGCTTGCTCTGCGGCAACTCGCGCAAGCGCTCGTAGAAACTGCGCGGGCCGAGAAAAAACCCGCCATGTACCGAGATGCCATCGGTTTGCGCGGCTTCGTTCAACGTGCCGGCGTTGGCCTGCTGCTGGGTCGACACATCCGGGTAGACCTTGCGTCGCACTATCCCGGCGTCGGCCAACACCAGCAAGCCGTTGACGAACATTTCGCTGCAACCATAAAGGCCCTTGGCGAACGGTTCAATGCCCCCTTCGCGCTCGATCAGCTGCGTCCACTGGCTGAGATTCAGATCCGCCAGCAACGCCTTGTAACCGTCACTGTCCGCCTGCCGCGCCAGTAACGCCGCCGTCAGGGCATCGCCCATGGCGCCGATGCCGATCTGCAAGGTGCCACCATCGCGCACCAGCGTGCTGGCGTGCAGCCCGATGAAATGATCCTGGCAACCCACCGGCATGTTCGGTGTGGAGAACAACGTGGTGTTGTCCTTCGCGTCGAGCAGCAGGTCGAAGGTGTCGATGCCGACTTCCGCGTCACCGGGCATGTACGGCAAGTCGTTGTGCACCTGGCCCACCATCAGGATCGTCTCCCCCGCCGCCCGGCGCTTGGCGATCATCGGCAACAGGTCGAGGGTGATGTCCGGGTTGCAGCTCAGGCTCAGGCGATCGGGATGTTCGCTGTGGCTGGCGACCAGTTGCGCCACCAGGTTCAATCCGGCGGCGTTGATGTCCCGCGCGGCGTGGCTGTAATTGCTACTGACGTAATCCTGCTGGGCCGGGGCGCTGTTCAACAGGCTGCCCGGCTGCATGAAGAACTGATGAATGCGGATGTTGTTCGGCAGACTGTCGCGACGCAGGTCAGCGAGGAAATCCAGTTCGGGGTAATCGCCGAACACCCGCTCGATAAAGGGTTCGAGGAAGCGCTTTTGCAAACCATCGCCCAAGGGCGGGCGTCCAAGGCACAGGGCGGTGTAGACCGTCAGCTGCCGCTCGGGCAGTTGCGCGATGCGTTGATACAGCGCGTTGACGAAGGGGTTAGGTTTGCCCAGCCCCAGCGGCAGGCCCATGTGGATATGCGCCGGCAATCGTGCCAGGACATCATCGACCGCCTGCTCGATAGAACACAACTGCACCATCTGATCCTCCCGCCCACCCCATGAATTGGGTTGGACCGAGCTTGCCGGGTCTTTGCTGCAAAGAATAGCCTCAGGCAAATCGCAGGCACAAAAAAGCCGCTCGCAAGCGGCTTTTCGTTGAAAACAGGCTTATTTCAGGCCAGACATCTTCTGGATGGCGCCTTCAAGGTCTTTCAGTTCGCAGTCACTGCAGGTGCCTTTTGGCGGCATCGCATTGAGCCCGCTCAACGCTACCTTCGCCAAGCCAGCAGCGGTGCCGCCTTCTTTATCGGCACGTTTTTTCCAGTCTGCGGCATCACCGATCTTGGGTGCGCCCAACAGGCCGGTGCCATGGCAAGCATTGCAGTGTTTGGCAATAATTTCGTCAGGAGTTTTCGACGCACCGCCGCCAACCGAAGCAGCGACTTCCATCCCCTTGCATTCTTTACCCTGCACACAGACTTGGCCGACGGGTTCAAGACGTTTAGCGATATCGTCGTTGGTCGCAGCTTGTGCGCTGACTGCCCAAAGGGCCAATACGGTTGCTGGTGCGGCCAGCATTTTCATAATTAGGTTCACGCGTACACCCTCAATGGTGGCTAGTCACGCCTGCGGCCACGGTTCGCAGGCGGGCGCAAGTATAGCGGTAAGCCCGCCACACTGAAACAACCCCAAAGTCGAAGGGGTCTTATCACAAGGCGGGAATACAGCATGGGCGTCTGTGCAATCCGGGCACGACGCCGTGTCTCTTAGAAATTCGCTGGAGTGGCTGCGCTGATTAGTCGCGCCGGGGCATCGAACGGATTCCGGAAACGGTGCGGCTTGGTACTTTCAAAGTAGTAGCTGTCGCCGGCCTCGAGCACAAATGTTTCGAGCCCTACCACCAGTTCCAGCCGACCTTCCACCAGAATCCCGGTTTCCTCGCCCTCGTGGGTGAGCATCTCCTCACCGGTGTCGGCGCCTGGCGGGTAGATTTCGTTGAGGAACGCGATCGCGCGGCTCGGGTGAGCACGGCCGACGAGCTTCATGGTCACTGCGCCATCGGAAATATCGATCAGCTCGTGGGCCTTGTAGACGATCTGAGTCGGCTTTTCCTGCAGGATTTCTTCGGAAAAGAACTCGACCATGGACATGGGAATCCCGCCCAGTACCTTCCTCAGCGAACTGATCGAGGGGCTGACGCTGTTCTTCTCGATCATCGATATGGTGCTGTTGGTAACACCCGCGCGTTTGGCGAGCTCACGCTGGGAAAGACCTTTGAGCTTACGGATCGATTGCAGTCGTTCACCGACGTCCAATGCTGGAGCCTCCAGGGATTCAGGTTGCAAGAATATTGAGCGTTATCATGGCGACAGCGTTCAGTATTTACAACACTTGCGCCTGAATCCAGCCTGGCGAAGCGACTTTCGGTCGGGAGCGCTGTTCGTCAGGCCCCGGAATAGAGCAGCGGAACCCGACGCAGGTTGCAGAAGATCTGATAAGGAATCGTGTCGGCGGCCGTCGCGACGTCACTGGCGAGGATATTTTTGCCCCACAACTCGACGGGCGAACCGAGGCCGGCTTGCGGTACGTCGGTCAGGTCGACGCAGAGCATGTCCATCGATACCCGCCCCAGTAATTGACTGCGCTGCCCGGCCACCAGCACCGGCGTGCCGCTCGGAGCCTGGCGCGGATAACCGTCGGCATACCCCATCGCCACCACACCCACACGCATCGGTTTGGGGGTGATGAATTTCGCGCCGTAACCAATCGGCTCGCCGGCCGGCAGTTCACGCACGCAAATCACTTTCGATTCCAGGGTCATCACCGGTTGCAGTCGGGACGCCACGGCATTGGCCTCTTCGAACGGCGTCGCGCCGTAGAGCATGATGCCCGGGCGCACCCAATCGCTCGGAATATGCGGCCAACCAAGCACCGCCGGCGAGTTACGCAGGCTGATTTCGGCCGCCAACCCCTTACGCGCCGCTTCGAATACCGCGACCTGATCGACGCTGGCCTGGCAGTGCAGTTCATCGGCGCGGGCGAAGTGACTCATCAACACGATCTTCGCCACTTTGCCGCTGGCCAGCAGCCGTTGATAGGCTGCCTGGTAATCCGCTGGATGCAGGCCAACCCGATGCATGCCGGAGTCGAGCTTGAGCCACACCGTGATCGGTTTGCTCAGCGTGGCTTTTTCGATGGCTTCGAGTTGCCACAACGAATGCACCACACACCAGAAGTCATGCTCGACGATCAGCGCCAACTCATCGGCTTCGAAAAAACCTTCCAGCAGCAACACCGGCGCACGAATACCGGCGGCGCGCAGCTCCAGGGCCTCTTCGATACACGCCACGGCAAACCCGTCCGCCTCGGCTTCCAGCGCCTGGGCGCAACGCACCGCGCCATGGCCATAGGCATCTGCCTTGATCACCGCGAGGGCACGGGCACCCGTGACTTCACGGGCAATCCGGTAGTTGTGACGCAGGGCTTGAAGGTCGATCAGGGCACGGGCAGGACGCATGGCGGCAGACTTCTAGTCGGTCATTGGGAAAAAAACCGGCGCTGGCTGACAGCGTGAACCACCAACAGCGCCGGGAGAGGGATCTTTGTGACTTGATTTATGGCAAAGCGTTTATGGCAGCGCGGCAACGACCGACAGCTCGACCAGGATTTGCGGTTCGCACAGCTTCGATTCGACCGTGGCACGGGCCGGCGCGACGCCTTTTGGCAGCCACTGGTCCCACACCGAATTCATGCCTGCGAAGTGCGCGTCGATGTCTTTCAGGTAAATGGTCACCGACAGCAGACGGTTCTTGTCCGTCCCGGCCAGATCCAGCAAACGCTCGATATTGGCGAGGGCTTCACGGGTCTGCTGTTCAATCCCGGCGCTCATGTCGTCGCCGACCTGCCCTGCCAGATACACGGTACCGTTATGGACAACGATCTGGCTCATGCGCTCATTGGTGAGCTGGCGCTGGATTGACATGTTTTGCAGGCTCCTTAAGTTTGTTGCCATAACGGGAAATATCGAGGCCTTCGGCGCTGATCTGCGGCGTTCTCTTGGCCATCAGGTCAGCCAGCAAACGACCGGAACCACAAGCCATGGTCCAGCCGAGCGTACCGTGGCCCGTGTTCAAGAACAGGTTTTTGAACGGTGTGGCACCGACAATCGGCGTGCCGTCCGGAGTGGTCGGACGCAGGCCAGTCCAGAAACTCGCTTCGGGCAGACTGCCGCCCTGAGGATAAAGGTCGTTGACGATCATCTCCAGGGTTTCGCGCCGACGCGGGTTCAACGACAGGTCAAAACCGGCGATTTCCGCCATGCCGCCAACACGGATGCGGTTGTCGAAACGGGTGATCGCGACCTTGTAGGTCTCATCGAGAATGGTCGACGTCGGGGCCATCGCCGGGTTAGTGATCGGCACGGTCAGCGAGTAACCCTTGAGTGGGTACACCGGGGCCTTGATGCCCAGCGGCTTGAGCAACTGCGGCGAGTAACTGCCGAGGGCCAGCACGTAACGGTCGGCGGTTTCCAGCTTGCCGTCGATCCACACACCGTTGATGCGATCACCGGCGAAGTCGAGGCGCTGGATGTCCTGGCCGAAACGGAACTCCACACCCAGTTTCACGGCCATTTCGGCCAGGCGGGTGGTGAATATCTGGCAGTCGCCGGTCTGGTCGTTCGGCAGGCGCAAGGCACCGGCGAGGATGTCGGTGACGCTGGCCAGGGCCGGTTCGACCCGGGCAATGCCGGCGCGGTCGAGCAGTTCGAACGGCACACCCGACTCTTTCAGCACGGCGATGTCTTTGGCGGCGCCATCGAGCTGCGCCTGGGTGCGGAACAGCTGGGTAGTACCGAGGCTACGGCCTTCGTAGGCAATGCCGGTTTCGGCGCGCAATTCGTCGAGGCAGTCGCGGCTGTACTCGGACAGACGCACCATGCGCTCCTTGTTCACCGCGTAACGGCTGGCGGTGCAGTTGCGCAGCATCTGCGCCATCCACAGGTATTGGTCGATGTCGGCGGTGGCCTTAATCGCCAATGGCGCATGGCGCTGCAACAGCCACTTGATGGCTTTGAGCGGCACGCCCGGTGCGGCCCACGGCGAGGCATAACCCGGCGAAACCTGCCCGGCGTTGGCGAAACTGGTTTCCATGGCCGGCGCTGGCTGACGGTCCACAACCGTCACTTCAAAGCCGGCTCGTGCCAGATAATAGGCACTGGCGGTACCGATGACGCCGCTACCCAAGACCAGAACGCGCATTTTCATATCCCTCATCGCGGCGTACCGCTGACGTTTATTGTGCAGACCGAAGATGTGGGCAGTTTAAAAAAGATTAGCCAGTGCTTTTCACTATATAAGTGCTTATATTTGGCGACAATTCTCGGCAAAAACCCTTTTCACGGAGGCGCATCCCCTATGCGGACCAACACTCAGACCAAACGTGAGCTGGACAAGATCGACCGCAACATCCTGCGGATTCTGCAAGCGGACGGGCGTATCTCCTTCACCGAACTGGGGGAAAAGGTCGGCCTCTCCACCACCCCCTGCACTGAACGGGTACGGCGCCTGGAGCGCGAAGGGATCATCATGGGCTACAACGCCCGGCTGAATCCGCAGCACCTGAAGGGTAGTCTGTTGGTGTTCGTCGAGATCAGTCTCGACTACAAATCCGGCGATACTTTCGAAGAGTTCCGACGTGCGGTGCTGAAACTGCCCCACGTCCTTGAATGCCATTTGGTGTCAGGGGACTTCGATTACCTGGTGAAAGCGCGGATTTCCGAGATGGCCTCGTACCGCAAATTGCTGGGCGACATCCTGCTCAAGCTGCCGCATGTGCGCGAATCCAAGAGCTATATCGTGATGGAAGAAGTGAAAGAGAGTTTGAGTCTGCCGATTCCGGATTGAGCCCTACACCAACACCTGCCGGGTACTGGCCATGTATTCGTGGATCTGCTTCTCGACCCGCGGATGAATCAGCTCCACCGGCCGCCGCCCATTGGGGCAAGGCAATGTCTTGGTGGTACCGAACAGACGGCAAATCAGCGGTCGCTCGTCATACACCGTGCAGCCGTTGGGCCCCAGATGGACGCAATTGAGTTCGTCCATCGCCGCGTCCTGCTCGGCCCGGGTCTTGCGCGGCAGGCGGGACATTTCTTCGGGCGAGGTGGTCACCGGTCCGCAGCAGTCATGGCAGCCGGGCACGCACTCGAAAGTGGGAATCTGCTGGCGCAGCGTGCGAATTTTCTGACTGTTGCAGCTCATCGAAGCGGTGACCCGAATGCGGAATATATGGGGATTCTGACGCAAAAGCCCCGACCCAGACAGCACCAACCGACCAATGTTGCCCGTATCCGAAGGGGCGGCTTATGCTCCGTCAACTTTTTCAAACACACGCATCAGGATGACGTCCATGAACGCCCCCGTTCAGCAACCTGCCCCTAATCACCGGCACGTCGCCTCCTATTACGCCGCCAGCAGCCTGCCGCAACCCGACCTTCCAACACTCACAGGTGAGCTGGTCGCGGACGTGTGCGTGGTGGGCGGCGGGTTCTCGGGGCTGAACACCGCGCTGGAACTGGCTGAACGAGGCTTGCGCGTGGTGCTGCTGGAAGCGCACAAGATCGGTTGGGGCGCCAGCGGACGCAATGGCGGGCAATTGATTCGCGGCGTCGGCCATGGCCTCGATCAGTTCGCCAACGTGATCGGTGCAGACGGCGTGCGCCAGATGAAACTGATGGGACTGGAAGCGGTGGAAATCGTCCGCCAGCGAGTCGAGCGTTTCCAGATCCCTTGCGACCTGACCTGGGGCTACTGCGACCTCGCCAACAAGGCCCATGACCTGGAAAGCTTCGCTGAAGACGCCAGCGAACTGCGCAGCCTCAGTTACCGTTACGAAACCCGTCTGCTGCAAGCTAACGAAATGCACAGCGTGGTGGGTTCCGATCGCTATGTCGGTGGTTTGATCGACATGGGCTCCGGGCATCTGCACCCACTGAACCTGGCGCTGGGCGAAGCGGCCGCCGCCCGGCAATTGGGCGCCAAACTGTTCGAGCAATCGGCTGTAACCCGCATCGATTATGGCCGCGAGGTCAAGGTCCACACCGCCCGGGGCTCGGTCCGCGCCAAGACCCTGGTGCTGGGCTGCAATGCCTACCTCAACGATCTCAACCCGCAACTTGGCGGCAAGGTGCTGCCCGCCGGCAGTTACATCATCGCCACCGAACCCTTGAGTGAAGAGCAGGCTCACGCGCTGCTGCCGCAGAACATGGCGGTCTGCGATCAACGGGTAGCGCTGGATTATTACCGACTCTCGGCGGACCGCCGCCTGCTGTTCGGCGGCGCCTGCCATTACTCAGGACGCGATCCGAAAGACATCGCTGCGTACATGCGTCCGAAGATGCTGGCGGTGTTCCCGCAACTGGCCGGGGTGAAAATCGACTATCAGTGGGGCGGGATGATCGGCATCGGGGCTAATCGCCTGCCGCAGATCGGCCGGCTCAAGGAGCAACCGAATGTGTATTACGCCCAGGCCTATTCCGGTCATGGCGTAAACGCCACGCATTTGGCGGGCAAGTTGCTGGCTGAAGCCATCAGCGGCCAGCAGAGTGGTGGTTTCGATCTGTTTGCCAAGGTGCCGCACATTACCTTTCCAGGCGGCAAACATTTGCGCTCGCCGTTGTTGGCGTTGGGGATGCTTTGGCATCGCCTTAAAGAACTGGCCTGATCCCTTGCAGGAGCTGCCGAAGGCTGCTCCTGCAAGGGATCGCGGTTCATCTCACAGACGCCAGAAAGGTTTAAGCCCCTCCTCCCGCGCCTGCTCCCGACTCAACCCGACATCCTTGAGTTGCTCCGGCGTCAGCTCCAACAACGCCTTACGCGTGTGCAGACGATGCCAGAACAGACCCCAGCGACCCAGGCAGGACGGTGCGTTGCGCATAATTGCCTCGCGCGCGCCGTTCTGTTGCCCTGCCGCCAGTTCCTGACTGTGTAACGTCAGCCGCACATCGCTCAAGCCGTTCATTTTCGTCGCTCCTGTTTACTTGGGTAGCCAGAGCTTTCATGATGCGCGGACGGCAAAAAGCATTACAGATTCAACAGAGCAGTATTAATTCCATACAGTTTTTCTGTTTCGGCCTCTGAATCGCTTATTTTTGCCCCATCTGTATTGGTTAACCGAATCACCCACATCGAGACTGCACCATGACCCTTTACGTCAACCTCGCCGAGTTGCTCGGCACACGTATCGAACAGGGCTTCTATCGCCCCGGTGACCGGCTACCCTCGGTGCGGGCGCTGAGTGTCGAGCACGGGGTCAGCCTGAGCACGGTGCAACAGGCCTATCGAGTGCTGGAAGACGTAGGCCTGGCGATGCCCAAACCCAAATCCGGCTATTTCGTACCGGTGAGCCGCGAACTGCCAGAACTACCCGTGGTCGGCCGCCCAGCCCAACGACCGGTGGATATTTCACAGTGGGATCAGGTGCTGGAACTGATCCGCGCCGTGCCGCGCAAGGATGTCGTGCAGTTGGGCCGCGGTATGCCGGACATCACCTCTCCGACCATGAAACCGCTGCTGCGCAACCTGGCACGTATCAGCCGCCAGCAGGACATGCGAGGCCTGTATTACGACAACATCTGCGGCACCCTCGAACTGCGCGAACAAATCGCCCGCCTGATGCTCGATTCCGGCTGCCAATTGAGCGCCAACGATCTGGTGATCACTACCGGTTGCCACGAAGCGCTGTCGACCAGCATCCGCGCCATCTGCGGACCGGGTGACATCGTCGCAGTGGATTCGCCAAGCTTTCACGGCGCCATGCAGACCCTCAAGGGCCTGGGCATGAAAGCGCTGGAAATCCCCACCGACCCGCTCACCGGCATCAGCCTCGATGCTTTGGAACTGGCCTTGGAGCAATGGCCGATCAAGGCCATACAGATAACCCCCAACTGCAACAACCCGCTGGGCTACATCATGCCGGAGTCGCGCAAACGTGCGCTGTTGAACCTCGCACAGCGTTTCGATGTGGCGATTATCGAGGACGATGTGTATGGCGAACTGGCCTACACCTACCCCCGCCCGCGCACGATCAAATCCTTCGACGAAGACGGTCGCGTCCTGCTCTGCAGTTCCTTTTCCAAGACCCTGGCACCGGGCCTGCGCATTGGCTGGGTCGCGCCGGGCCGGTATCTGGAGCGCGTGCTGCACATGAAGTACATCAGCACCGGCTCCACCGCGACACAACCACAGATTGCGATTGCCGAATTTCTCAAGGCCGGGCACTTCGAACCGCATTTGCGGCGGATGCGCATGCAATACCAGCGCAATCGCGACGCGATGATCGATTGGGTCACCCGTTATTTCCCGGCCGGCACCCGCGCCAGCCGTCCGCAAGGCAGCTTCATGCTGTGGGTTGAGCTGCCGGAGGGCTTCGACACCCTGAAACTCAATCGTGCACTGCATGATCAAGGCGTACAGATTGCCGTGGGCAGTATCTTTTCCGCCTCGGGTAAATACCGTAATTGTCTGCGGATGAACTACGCTGCCAAGCCAACACCGCAGATCGAAGAAGCGGTGCGCAAGGTCGGCGCGGCGGCGATCAAACTGCTGGCGCAATCCGACTGACCTTTCTTCGGGATCCAGCGTCGATATGCTAACGACGGCCGCCACCGGAACATTCCACGTGAGAATCAGACAGTCCCTGCTTGCTCTGCTGATACTCGCCTCGTTCCTGGGTGGCTGCACGACGCTCCACGTCCCTCGCGAACCGAGCCAGGCCCTGCCGGCGGCCGACTCTGCTTTTGGCCGTTCGATCCAGGCCCAGGCCGCTCCCCACCAGGGTCAGTCGGGCTTCCGCTTGCTGTCCGATAGCACCGAGGCCTTCACCGCTCGCGCCGAGCTGATTCGAAATGCCCAAAGCAGCCTCGACTTGCAGTACTACATCGTCCATGACGGCATCAGCACACGGATACTGATCAGTGAGCTGCTCAAAGCCGCCGACCGCGGGGTGCGGGTGCGGATTCTGCTCGACGACACCACCAGCGATGGCCTGGACCGGATCATCGCAACTCTTGCCGCGCATCCGCAGATTCAGATCCGCGTGTTCAACCCACTGCACCTGGGCCGCAGCACTGGCGTCACGCGAACCATGGGCCGGTTATTCAACGTGTCACTGCAACACCGGCGCATGCACAACAAACTGTGGGTGGCGGACAACAGCGCGGCAATCGTGGGCGGGCGCAACCTGGGGGATGAGTATTTCGATGCAGAGCCCAAACTGAATTTCACCGACATCGACATGCTCAGTGTCGGCCCGGTTGCAGAGCAGTTGGGACACAGCTTCGATCAATACTGGAACAGTGCCCTGAGCAAACCGATCGAGCAGTTTCTCTCAAGCAGGCCGAGCCCCAGGGACCTGAGAAATACCCGGACCCGACTGGACGAATCCCTGGAAGAAACGCGCAAACAGAATCACGCGCTCTATCTGCAGTTGATGACCTACACCACTCACCCGCGCCTGGACGTCTGGCGGCGGGAGCTGATCTGGGCCTGGAACCAGGCGCTATGGGACGCACCGAGCAAGGTGTTGTCCGACGGAGAACCTGATCCGCACTTGCTGCTGACCACCCAGTTGGCGCCTGAACTCAACGGGGTCAGCAAAGAGCTGATCATGATCTCGGCCTACGTCGTACCCGGCCAACCAGGACTGGTGTACCTGACCGGTCGCGCCGATGCCGGGGTGTCGGTCAGTTTGCTGACCAACTCACTGGAAGCCACCGATGTTCCCGCCGTGCATGGCGGGTATGCGCCTTATCGCAAAGCCTTGCTGGAGCATGGCGTGCAGCTGTTCGAATTACGCCGCCAGCCCGGGGACAACGGCGGCAGCGGACCGAGCCTGTTTCACAGAGGATCATCCAACCAAAGCTCCGATTCCAGCCTGCACAGCAAGGCCATGATCTTCGACCGACAAAAAGCCTTCATCGGCTCATTCAATTTCGACCCGCGCTCGGTGCTCTGGAACACCGAAGTCGGTGTGCTGGTGGACAACCCGGAACTTGCCGGGCGTGTGCGCGAACTGGCGCTGGAGGGTATGGCCCCGGCCCTCAGCTATCACGCGCGACTGGAAAAGGGTCAGATTGTCTGGGTCACCGAAGACGACGGCAAGCAGCACACATTGACCAAGGAACCGGGGAGCTGGTGGCGGCATTTCAATTCGTGGTTCAGCAGTACGATTGGCCTGGAGAAAATGCTGTAGTCAGGAGTCTGGTGATAAATTGTGGCGAGGGAGCTTGCTCCCGCTCGGCTGCGCAGCAGTCGCAAATCGACGTCCACGCTCTACCTGAGTAAGCGACAGCACATGATTTAGGGCCGCTGCGCGCCCCAGCGGGAGCAAGCTCCCTCGCCACTGGTTTTGTGCAGCGCTCAGGCCGGCTCGGCAACCACTCCAAACGCCCCTTGCCGCGATACCAAAATCACCAACCCCAACGCGCCCGCCGCCATCAGCAACGGCAAGGCATGCCCGCTGATCCACTGGCTCCCGGCACCGGCCGCCAACGGCCCGATCAGGCAACCGATGCCCCACAACTGCGCGATATGGGCATTGGCCCGCACCAGCGCATCGTCGCGGTAACGCTCACCGATCAGGATCAACGACAAGGTGAACAGACCACCGGCGCTGGCGCCGAACAAAACCCACAGCGGCCAGATCAGCAATGTATCGATCAACAATGGAATCGCCAGGCTCGACAGCAGCAAGAGCATCGCGCAGCCGGTAAACAATGTACGCCGCGACAAGCGATCAGCCAGCGCGCCAATCGGCAACTGCAACAAGGCATCCCCCACCACCACCGTGCTGACCATCGCCAGGGCGATTTCCGTGGTGAAGCCCTGACGCAGGCAGTAGACCGGCAACAAGGTCAGGATCATCGCTTCGAACGCAGCAAACAGCGACACCGCCCAGGCAATTGCCGGCAGGCCACGGCAGAAGTTCAGCAAGTCGTTGAGGGTCACGCTGCAGGCTTCGCTGGTAGGTGCGCCGCTACGGCCCAGCAGCAGGAACGGTGACGTCATCAGCAAACCGACGCCCACCCAGAAACCGTAATCGTGCTCGGTGCCCAACGCACCCAACAGTAGCGGCCCGGCCAGCTGACTCAGCGCATAACTGCTGCCATACAGCGCTACCAATCGGCCGCGCCATTGCTCGACAACCAGTTGGTTGATCCAGCTTTCACCAAGGATGAAGACGAGTGTCAGGATCACCCCGATCATCAACCGCAGCACCAGCCAGATCGGGTAGCTCGGCCACAGCGCCAGCAAACCGATGGACACCGCCCCGGCCCACAGGCACAGGCGCATCAGATTGGCCGTGCCAAGACGGGCCGCGAGATGGCTGGAGATCTTCGCCCCCAGCAACACGCCAATGGCCGGCATCGCCGCCATCACGCCAATCGCGAACGAGCCGTAACCCCAGCCTTCCAGGCGCAGCGACACTAACGGCATGCTGACGCCCAAGGCCAGGCCGACACTCAAGACAGACGCCAAGACGGCGAAATAAGTCGCCCAACGCATGTTCCACGCTCCTGTGGATATTTTATGTACATCACAAAACAGTGTGGGAGCGGGCTTGCTCGCGAAGAGGCCATCACATCCAACATCATCGTTGGCTGTTACGGCGCCTTCGCGAGCAAGCCCGCCCCCACATGGGATCTATGTCGTTCAGGAGCCCGATTGACTACCGGGCTCCCTCACTTGCTTACAACTTGATCCAGGTCGCCTTCAGCTCGGTGTACTTGTCGAACGCATGCAGCGACTTGTCGCGACCGTTGCCGGACTGCTTGAAGCCACCGAACGGCGCAGTCATGTCGCCGCCGTCGTACTGGTTGACCCACACACTGCCAGCGCGCAAAGCCTTGGCGGTGAGGTGAGCCTTCGAAATATCCGTGGTCCATACAGCAGCCGCGAGGCCGTACGGCGTGTCGTTGGCAATCGCAACGGCTTCTTCGGCGGTATCGAAAGTGATCACCGACAACACCGGGCCAAAGATCTCTTCCTGGGCAATTTTCATCGCGTTGCTGACACCGTCGAAAATCGTCGGCTCGACGTAGGTGCCCCCGGTTTCCTGAAGAATACGCTTGCCGCCAGCCACCAGTTTGGCGCCATCGGTGTGACCGGATTCGATGTAGGACAGCACGGTGTTCATCTGCTGGGTATCCACCAGCGCACCGACGTTGGTCGCCGGGTCCAGCGGATTGCCCGGCTTCCAGGCCTTGAGGGCTTCGATCACCAGTGGCAAGAATTTGTCTTTGATCGAACGCTCGACCAGCAGGCGCGAACCGGCGGTGCAGACTTCGCCCTGGTTGAAGGCAATAGCGCTGGCAGCCGATTCGGCGGCGGCTTGCAGGTCCGGCGCATCGGCGAACACGATGTTCGGGCTCTTGCCACCGGCTTCGAGCCAGACACGCTTCATGTTCGATTCGCCGGAGTAGATCAGCAGTTGCTTGGCGATCTTGGTCGAACCGGTAAACACCAGGGTGTCGACATCATTGTGCAAGGCCAGGGCCTTGCCGACGGTATGACCGTAACCCGGCAGCACGTTCAGCACACCTTTCGGGATGCCGGCTTCAACTGCCAGCGCTGCAATACGAATAGCCGTCAGCGGCGATTTTTCCGAAGGCTTGAGGATCACTGAGTTACCGGTGGACAGCGCCGGGCCGAGTTTCCAGCAGGCCATCATCAACGGGAAGTTCCACGGCACGATCGCACCGACCACACCGACCGGCTCGCGAGTCACCAGCCCCAGCTGATCGTGCGGGGTGGCGGCGACTTCGTCGTAGAGCTTGTCGATGGCCTCGCCACTCCAGCTCAGGGCTTGCGCCGCGCCAGGAACGTCGATGTACAGGGAATCGCTGATCGGCTTGCCCATGTCCAGGGTTTCGAGCAGGGCCAGCTCTTCGGCGTGCTGTTTCAGCAGGCCGGCAAAACGAATCATGGTGGCTTTGCGCTTGGTCGGCGCCAGGCGCGACCAGGCGCCGGAATTGAACGTGGCGCGAGCGTTTTCCACGGCGCGCTGGGCGTCGGCGGCATCACAGCTGGCAATCTTGCCCAGCAGACGGCCATCGACAGGGCTGATGCACTCGAACGTTTCACCGGAGACTGCATCGGTGTATTCGCCATTGATGTAGGCACGGCCTTCGATCTTCAGATCGCGAGCCCGTTGTTCCCAGTCGGCACGAGTCAGGGTGGTCATACGAGTGTCCTCCTCTTATTGAATACGAGCGCCCACGCTCTTCGCGGGTGCTGTCAGGAATTCTGCCCGGCCAGCCTGCTTTTCGGCTCAAGGCAACCGTTACCCTAAACCAGCGGCGGGTGAAGTTTCAATATATTTGACAAAAGGCCGTTAAACGACCTTGCGATGTTCATTTTAATAAACATAGACTTTCAGTTTTCCAGCCAGTCGCGCCGCAATCACGGGGGAATACCAGCATGAGCATTCAGGATATCGTCGATTTCAGTCAGGCTACCACCCAGCCCGATCGCTATCGGCCAGACCCGGCGAAAGTCCTCAAGGGCGACCCCGAGCAAACCGTGTACAACCACTACAACAGCCCGTGCGGCCAGATGAGTGCAGGTGTCTGGGAAGGCGAAGTCGGTCAGTGGCGGGTTAACTACACCGAACACGAATACTGCGAAATCGTTCAGGGGGTGTCAGTGCTGCGCGATGACAACGGCAGCGCCAAGACCCTGCGCGTGGGCGATCGCTTCGTGATTCCGGCCGGTTTCAAAGGCACCTGGGAAGTGCTGGAGCCGTGCCGCAAGATTTATGTGGTGTTTGAACAGAAGGCCTGAGGGGTTTTGCTGTCTGGGCTTGCCGCGATGGAGCCCTGACAGACGATGCAAAACGGCAACAAAAAAGGCCCGTATCTCGCGATACGGGCCTTTTTCGTAAGGAGGAAAAATCAATTACTTGATTTTGCCTTCTTTGTAGATCACGTGCTTGCGAACAACCGGATCATATTTCTTGATCTCGATTTTGTCCGGAGTAGTGCGCTTGTTCTTGTCGGTAGTGTAGAAGTGACCAGTACCGGCGCTCGAAATCAAACGAATCAATTCACGCATGATTAGCTCCCTTAGATCTTGCCGGCTTTGCGGATTTCGGCCAGCACGACAGTGATGCCACGCTTGTCGATGATACGCATGCCTTTGGCAGATACGCGCAGACGCACGAAACGTTTCTCTTCTTCAACCCAGAAGCGATGATGCTGCAGGTTCGGCAGGAAACGACGACGGGTTTTGTTGTTTGCGTGGGAAATGTTATTCCCAGTCACCGGACCCTTACCGGTAACTTGACATACTCTCGACATGCCTCAGCCCTCTAAAACCACATGCCCAACCCGGCATGGGTTGGCCGCTTAATCTCTCAGTCATTTGGCGCCAGGCGCCGCGTTTCTTTAGAGGTCTTACCGGCTACACCTACAAGTGAAGGAACCGGGCCCCTAGAAAAGAGCGCTGCTTTATACCAGAAAGACCAGAGAGCAACAACAACCGGTGTGAATTGAGTTGATAAAAACCCGGTTTTTCGGGCGCCGAGTGCCTTGGACAAAGGCTGAGCCCGATAGCGACCGCTCGTCGCAGAGAATCGGCCAACGGGACAATTCAGGGCTTTTCTCAACCATCACTCACCGAAAACAATCGCCCATACTCCCCTGAAAATGAAAAAGGGGATAGTCATTTGCAAAAGAGCCCACTAGGGTAAGCCTTTTCCAGACTGCACTTGCAGATGGGCCTTCGATCTGTAAAGGAATCCGACCATGCGCCTCGCTGCCCTACCACTGTTGCTCGCCCCGCTTCTGCTGAGCCCCCTGGCCCATGCCGCCGCCCTGAGCGTCTGCACGGAGGCCAGCCCGGAAGGGTTCGACGTGGTGCAATACAACTCGCTGACCACCACCAACGCCTCGGCCGACGTGCTGATGAACCGCCTGGCGGACTTCGACACGGCCAGCGGCAAAGTGGTCGCCAGCCTCGCGGACAGCTGGGACGTCACGCCCGACGGCCTGACCTACGTCTTCAAATTGCATCCGCAGGTGAAATTTCACCGCACCGAGTATTTCAGCCCGACGCGCGACCTGACCGCCGAAGACGTGAAATTCAGTTTCGACCGCATGCTCGATCCGGCAAACCCGTGGCACAAAATCGCCCAGAGCGGCTTCCCGCACGCTCAGTCGATGCAGTTACCGACACTGATCAAGAAGATCGACGCCCTGGACCCACTCACCATTCGTTTCACCCTCGATCACCCGGACTCGACATTCCTGCCGACCCTGACCATGGGCTTCGCCTCGATCTATTCGGCCGAGTACGCCGACCAACTGATGAAGGCCGGCACTCCGGAGAAGCTCAATAGCCAGCCGATCGGCAGCGGCCCGTTCATCTTCACGCGCTTCCAGAAAGATGCCTCGATTCGCTACAAGGCCAACCGCGACTACTTCCAGGGCAAGCCATCGGTGGACCCGTTGATCTTCGCGATCACCCCGGACGCCAACGTGCGCTTGCAGAAATTGCGCCGCAACGAGTGCCAGATCGCCCTGTCGCCGAAACCGCTGGACGTACAGGCTGCGAAGCAGGAACCGACCCTGAAGGTGGAAAAGACTGACGCCTTCATGACCGCATTCGTCGGCATCAACAGCCAGCATCCGCCGCTGGACAAGCCGGAAGTGCGCCAGGCAATCAACCTGGCGTTCGACAAGGCCAACTACCTCAAGGCCGTATTCGAAGACACCGCCGAGCCTGCCAACGGGCCCTACCCGCCCAATACCTGGAGCTATGCCAAAAACTTGCCGGGCTACCCGCATGATATCGAGAAAGCCCGGGCATTGATGGCCAAGGCCGGGCTCAAGAACGGTTTCCAGACCACTATCTGGACTCGCCCTTCCGGCAGCCTGCTGAACCCCAACCCGAGCCTCGGCGCGCAATTGCTTCAATCCGACCTGGCGGAAATCGGCATTCAGGCCGAGATCCGCGTGATCGAATGGGGCGAGCTGATTCGCCGCGCCAAGGCCGGCGAGCATGACCTGCTGTTCATGGGCTGGGCCGGCGACAACGGTGACCCGGACAACTTCCTCACGCCTCAGTTTTCCTGCGCGGCGATCAAAGCCGGCACCAACTTCGCCCGTTACTGCAACCAGGATCTGGACAAGCTGATCAGCGCCGGCAAGACCACCGGCGAGCAAGGTGTACGCACCAAGCTCTACGAACAGGCCCAGGCGCAGATCCAGCAACAGGCATTGTGGCTGCCACTGGCCCACCCGACGGCCTTCGCCCTGACGCGCAAAGACGTCGAGGGTTATCGGGTCAGCCCGTTTGGTCGCCAGGATTACTCCAAGGTCAACTTCAAGTAATCAGCGTCGCCAAAAGAAACCTGTGGCGAGGGGGCTTGCCCCCGTCGGGCTGCGAAGCAGCCCCAAAATCTCGGATGCACCAAAGATCTTGTGAGTGCTACGCACTCAAACGGGGCGGCGTTCCGACAAGCTCCCTCGCCACAGGCCCGCGCCTGCATGGTTTTCGCGTAACTCCACCCTTCACATCCACCCGTACTCGGCCATGGACAACGGATCGCCATCACCGACAATGAAATGGTCGAGCACCCGCACATCGATCAGGTCCAGCGCTTCTTGCAGGCGCTTGGTCAGCACTCGGTCGGCTTGACTGGGGTTGGAGTTACCCGACGGATGGTTGTGGCAGAGGATCAACGCTGCGGCGTTGTGGGCCAAAGCGCGTTTAACCACTTGTCTTGGATAGACACTGGTACTGTCGATGGAGCCGCGAAACAGCACTTCAAAGGTCAGCACTTGATGTTTTGAATCCAAAAACAGACACCCGAATACCTCGTGAGGCTCGTGGCGCAGCATCGACTTCAGGTAGTCACGAACCGCCTGCGGATTTTCCAGCGCCGATTTTTGCCGTGCACGTTCGGCTAAATGCCGCCTGCCCATTTCCTGTGCCGCTTGCAACTGAGCGAATTTCGCTGGCCCGAGCCCCAATTGCCTGCTGAACGCAGCTTGATCGGCTTCGAGCAGTGAACGCAGGCTGCCAAACTGATTCAACAGATGTCGAGCCAGATCCACTGCACTTTTACCCGATACACCGGTACGTAAAAAAATCGCTAGCAACTCGGCGTCCGAAAGACTCGTCGAACCCAACTCAAGTAACCTCTCCCGCGGTCGCTCCGCCGCTGGCCAATCGCGAATGCTCATAACACCTCCATGTAAGTGGGCGCCGCTGTTCCGTAGCGGTCGCTGTGATATCGTAGCCCATCTTTTTTGCGGGCGATTTCACCCCTGGGGAGGGGGTATCGCCATGCAGTCATCAACGAAATGAAAGGCAGACCTATGCAGCGGCTGTATCGGAAACGCATCGTTCTGGGCGTCGGCGGCGGCATTGCTGCCTACAAGAGCGCCGAGCTGGTTCGCCGCCTGATCGACCAGGGCGCTGAAGTGCGCGTGGTCATGACCCGTGGCGGCAGCGAATTCATTACCCCGCTGACCATGCAGGCCCTGTCCGGGCATCCGGTCCACCTGGACCTGCTGGACCCGGCGGCCGAAGCCGCCATGGGCCACATCGAACTGGCCAAATGGGCCGATCTGGTATTGATCGCCCCCGCCACCGCGGACCTGATCGCTCGCCTGGCCCAAGGCATTGCCGACGACCTGCTGACCACGCTGGTGCTGGCCACCGACGCGGTAGTCGCCGTGGCGCCGGCGATGAATCAGGCCATGTGGCGCGACCCGGCGACCCAGGCCAACCTGCAAACCCTCGAAAGCCGCGACTTCAAAGTCTTCGGCCCGGCCTCCGGCAGCCAGGCCTGCGGCGACGTCGGCATGGGCCGCATGCTCGAAGCCACCGACCTCGCCCTGTGCGCGGCAGACTGCTTCCAGCGCCAGGCGCTGACCGGCAAACACGTGCTGATCACCGCCGGCCCGACCCAGGAAAACATCGACCCGGTGCGCTACATCACCAACCACAGCTCCGGCAAAATGGGCTTTGCCCTGGCCGAAGCCGCGGTAGAAGCCGGCGCCCGCGTGACCCTGATCACCGGCCCCGTGCACCTGCCGACCCCGGATCGCGTCACGCGCATCGACGTGGTCAGCGCCCGGGACATGCTCGCCGCTTGTGAAGCCGCGATTCCTTGCGACTTGTTCATCGCCTCGGCAGCGGTCGCGGACTACCGTCCGGAAGTCGTGGCCCCACAGAAACTCAAGAAAGACCCTACAAGCGGCGACGGCTTGTTGCTACAGATGGTGCGTAACCCAGACATCCTGGCCACCATCGCCACCCGTCCCGACCGTCCGTTCAGTGTCGGCTTTGCCGCCGAAACCGAACACCTGCTCGACTACGCTGCCCGCAAGTTGAAAGACAAGAACCTCGATCTGATCGTCGCCAACGACGTCGCCAACCCGAGCATTGGCTTCAACAGCGAAGAAAACGCCTGCAGCGTGATCGACCGTGAGCTGCACGCCACTATTTTTGCCCAGACCAGCAAAGGCAAGATTGCCCGCCAGCTGATCACTTTTATCGCCGAACGTCTGAACCAGGTTTAATTTACATGCACGCTTTGCAAGCCAAGATCCTCGACCCACGCATCGGCAGCGAATTTCCGCTTCCGCAGTACGCCACACCAGGCTCCGCCGGCCTCGACCTGCGCGCCATGCTGGAAAAAGACACCGTCATCAAGCCGGGCGAGACCCTGCTGATCCCTACCGGACTGTCGGTGTATATCGGCGACCCGGGCCTGGCGGCCTTGATTCTGCCGCGCTCCGGCCTGGGCCATAAGCACGGCATCGTGCTGGGCAACCTGGTCGGCCTGATCGACTCCGATTACCAGGGCCCGCTGATGGTGTCGTGCTGGAACCGTGGCCAGACCGATTTCAACATGGTCGTTGGCGAACGCCTGGCCCAACTGGTGCTGGTACCGGTGGTTCAAGCGCACTTCGAAATGGTCGAAGAGTTCGTCGAAACCCAGCGCGGCACTGGCGGGTTCGGCCACTCCGGCAGCCACTGATATGCCCTCTGTGGCGAGCGAGCTTGCTCGCGCTGGAAAGCGTAGCGGCCCCACGATTCTGGCAACCATTGCCGACTTTGTGAGTGCTGCGCACTCAAGCGGGAGCAAGCTCCCTCGCCACAAATCGCACAGACGTCATCTGGAAGGTTTACCACTGAAAATCAAGGCATTGGTCGACTCAATACTGGTCGACATTGGTGGCATGGCCTTTTCGCACCACGAACTCTCTGCGGAAAACGCCGTCATACCCTTCAGTTTGAGCCAGCCGACGAGCTTTTCGCCGGCAGGTCCAGCCACTTTAGAGATGGAGCATTCCTACAGATGAGCACCCCAGCCCAAGTCGCACCCAAGTTCCCCGACAGCATCTTCCGCGCCTACGACATTCGTGGCACCGTCCCGGAATTCTTGAACGCTGAAACCGCTTATTGGCTCGGTCGCGCCATCGGTTCCCAGAGCCTGGCCCAGGGCGAACCCAATGTGTCCGTCGGCCGCGACGGTCGCCTGTCCGGCCCGGAACTGGTGGAACAACTGATTCAGGGCCTGGCCGACAGCGGTTGCCACGTCAGCGACGTCGGCCTGGTGCCAACGCCAGCGCTGTACTACGCCGCCAACGTACTGGCCGGCAAATCCGGGGTGATGCTCACCGGCAGCCACAACCCGTCGAACTACAACGGCTTCAAGATCGTCATTGCCGGCGATACCCTGGCCAACGAACAGATCCAGGCCCTGCACGACCGCCTCAAGACCAACAACCTGAGCAGCGGCAAGGGCAGCATCACCAAGGTCGAGATACTCGATCGCTACAACACCGAAATCGTCCAGGACATCAAACTCGCCCGCCGCCTGAAAGTGGTGGTCGACTGCGGTAACGGCGCGGCCGGCGTGATTGCCCCGCAACTGATCGAAGCCCTGAACTGCGAAGTCATCCCGCTGTTCTGCGAAGTCGATGGCAACTTCCCGAACCATCACCCGGACCCGGGCAAGCTGGAAAACCTGGTAGACCTGATCGCCAAGGTCAAGGAAACCAACGCCGACCTGGGCCTGGCCTTCGACGGCGATGGCGACCGCGTGGGCGTGGTCACCAACACCGGCAGCGTTGTGTTCCCGGACCGCCTGCTGATGCTGTTCGCCAAAGATGTGGTAGCGCGCAACCCCGACGCGGAAATCATCTTCGACGTCAAATGCACCCGCCGCCTGATCCCGCTGATCAAGGAATATGGCGGTCGTCCGCTGATGTGGAAAACAGGTCACTCGCTGATCAAAAAGAAAATGAAACAATCCGGCGCCCTGTTGGCCGGCGAAATGAGCGGGCATATCTTCTTCAAGGAGCGCTGGTTCGGTTTCGACGACGGCATTTACAGCGCCGCGCGGCTGCTGGAGATCCTCAGCAAGGAAAAATCCACCGCGGAAGAGTTGTTCGCGACCTTCCCGAACGATATTTCTACGCCGGAAATCAATATCCATGTGACCGAAGAGAGCAAATTCAGCATCATTGATGCACTGCACGACGCACAGTGGGGTGAAGGCGCCGACCTGACCACCATTGACGGCGTGCGAGTCGACTATGCCAAAGGCTGGGGCCTGGTTCGCGCCTCCAACACCACACCGGTGCTGGTGCTGCGCTTCGAGGCCGATGACGAGGCTGAATTGCAGCGCATCAAGGATGTATTCCACGTCCAGCTGAAGCGCGTTGCACCTGATCTCCAACTACCGTTTTGATCTATTGAAGCACCCGGAGCCCTGAATGACCCTCGAACGCGAAGCCGCCGCCAACACCGCCAAGGTCCTGTCCGAAGCGCTGCCTTACATTCGCCGCTATGTCGGCAAGACACTGGTGATCAAGTACGGCGGCAACGCGATGGAAAGCGAGGAGCTGAAAACCGGCTTCGCCCGCGACATCGTGCTGATGAAAGCCGTCGGCATCAACCCGGTGGTGGTTCACGGCGGCGGCCCGCAAATCGGCGACCTGCTCAAGCGACTGTCGATCGAGAGCCACTTTGTCGATGGCATGCGCGTCACCGACGCCGCGACCATGGACGTGGTGGAAATGGTCCTCGGCGGCCAGGTCAACAAGGACATCGTCAACCTGATCAACCGTCACGGCGGCAGCGCCATCGGCCTGACCGGTAAAGACGCCGAGCTGATTCGCGCGAAGAAGCTCACCGTCACCCGCCAGACCCCTGAGATGACCCAGCCGGAAATCATCGACATCGGCCACGTCGGCGAAGTGGTCGGGATCAACACCGACCTGCTGAACCTGCTGGTCAAAGGCGATTTCATTCCGGTGATCGCGCCGATCGGCGTCGGTGCCAACGGCGAGTCGTACAACATCAACGCCGACCTGGTGGCCGGTAAAGTGGCCGAGGCCCTGAAAGCTGAGAAGCTGATGCTGCTGACCAACATTGCCGGCCTGATGGACAAGAGCGGCAAGGTCCTGACCGGCCTGAGCACCCAGCAAGTCGACGATCTGATCGCCGACGGCACCATCTACGGCGGCATGCTGCCGAAGATCCGTTGCGCGCTGGAAGCGGTACAGGGTGGCGTGGGCAGCTCGCTGATCATTGATGGTCGGGTGCCAAATGCAATTCTGCTGGAAATCTTCACCGACACCGGTGTGGGTACGCTGATCAGCAATCGCAAGCGTCCCTGATTCAAAACCTTAAAAAGATCGCAGCCTTCGGCAGCACCTACGGATTTCGGATGTACGAAAAACCTGTAGGAGCTGACGAAGTCTGCGATCTTTTTTATGCGCGCCGGAAATGCCTGACCTGATTGGGCGAAACGTCCGACTTCACCAAGGAAGCAATCTGCATAGGATCTTCTCTGAATCCACAGGAGGTCCACCCATGCAAAAAGACTACGTCCCTTACGGCAGCGATGTTTCACCTGGCACCTATGCCTGTGTCGATTGCGGTCACGAATACTCGAATCAGGGCAAAACATCGATGCCACCCTGCCCGCAACTCCGCAAAACCGCGCACACCCGTCATGGCTGGAGAATTCTGACTGGCCAGGGCGATGCTGTGGCTGATCCGTACCCGGAGAAAACCAATAAACCCAGCGGGACCAAAAAGGCCGAGACATTCAGCAGCACCAGCAAAAAATAAAGCTGGGGGACTGGGCCATACATAAACAAAAGACCCCGCTCAACTTGCTGAGCGGGGTCTTTTGCTGTCTGCAATCCCTGTGGGAGCGTGGTTACACGCCGAACTGGGCGCGGTAGGCTTCAACCGCAGGCAAATGCTGCTTGAGCTGCGGATCGTCAGCCAGGAACTCCAGCACCTGGTTCAGCGAAACGATGCTGATCACCGGAATGCCGAAGTCACGCTCCACTTCCTGAATGGCCGACAACTCACCATTGCCACGCTCCTGACGGTTCAGGGCGATCAGCACACCGGCAGCTTTGGCGCCGTCCTGGGAAGCGATGATCTGCATCACTTCACGGATGGCGGTGCCCGCGGTGATCACGTCGTCGATGATCAGCACGTCGCCAGTCAATGGCGCGCCGACCAGGCTGCCACCTTCGCCGTGGGCCTTGGCTTCCTTGCGATTGAAGCACCATGGCAGGTCACGGTCGTGATGTTCGGCCAACGCCACGGCGGTAGTAGCCGCCAACGGGATGCCTTTGTAGGCCGGGCCGAACAGTACGTCGAAGGGAATACCGCTCTCGACGATGGCTGCCGCGTAGAAACGACCCAGCTGCGCCAGGGCCGAACCTGAGTTGAACAGGCCGGCATTGAAGAAGTATGGACTGGTGCGCCCGGACTTCAGGGTGAACTCACCGAAGCGCAAAACGCCGCGATCGATGGCAAAACGAATGAAATCGCGTTGATACGCTTGCATGAAAAAAACCCCAAATACCACGGATTTAGCTAATTAGGTAGACGCCGTGTATCATACCCGCACGCGATTTTTGGGGCCACTTATGCGGATCATCAGTGTGAACGTCAATGGTATTCAGGCTGCAGTCGAGCGTGGTTTGCTCAGTTGGCTGCAAGCACAGAATGCCGACGTCATCTGCCTGCAGGACACCCGCGCCTCCGCCTTTGAACTGGACGATCCAGCCTTCCAACTGGATGGCTACTTCCTTTATGCCTGCGAAGCCGAAGTTCCCGCCCAAGGTGGCGTGGCTTTGTATTCGCGGTTGCAACCGAAGGCTGTCATCAGCGGTCTCGGCTTCGAGACGGCCGACCGCTACGGGCGCTACCTGCAAGCCGATTTCGACAAGGTCAGCATCGCGACCTTGCTGCTCCCTTCGGGGCAGAATGGCGATGAAGACTTGAACCAGAAGTTCAAGCTAATGGACGACTTCGCCCGTTATCTGGATAAACAGCGACGCAAACGTCGCGAGTACATTTATTGTGGCTCGCTGTACGTGGCGCAACAGAAGCTGGATATCAAGAACTGGCGCGACAGCCAGCAATCCCCGGGCTTCCTGGCGCCTGAGCGTGCCTGGATGGACGAGATTGTCGGCAACATGGGTTATGTCGACGCCCTGCGGGAAGTCAGCCGCGAAGGCGACCAGTACAGCTGGTGGCCGGACAACGAACAGGCCGAGATGCTCAACCTGGGCTGGCGTTTCGACTACCAGTTGCTGACCCCTGGCCTGCGCCGCTTCGTACGTAGCGCACGCCTGCCACGTCAGCCACGGTTCTCGCAGCACGCACCGCTGATCGTGGACTACGACTGGACGCTGACGATCTAAGCGTCTTTTCGCAGATGCAAAAAAGCCGACATTACTGTCGGCTTTTTTGTGCACTCTGATTTTTTCTGGCTGTTATTTGATCAACCGCCAGGTGAAGGGATAGCGGTAAGGCACCCCGTCATTGGCCTTGAGCCCGGCAATGATGCACAGCACCATCGCCCCGATCAGGACCAGCGGCAGCAGCGCAAAACCGATCAACACCAGCATCAGCACGTAACAGATGCCCGAGACCAGGGCCACGGTAATCTGAAAGTTCAGCGCTTCTTTGCCTTGGGCATCGATGAACGGATCGGCTTCACGCTTCCACTGCCAGAGAATCAGCGGCCCGATCAGGTGACCGAACGGAAACCAGACACCGAGAAACGCCGAGAGGTGACAAAACATCGCCCACTGGCGAGCCTCGGAGCTCGGTGTGGGTAGCAACTGCTGTTCATCACTCATGGCGCTCTCCTTTGCCGGACATCAAAACAATCAGTCAGCCAGTGCAGCCTTCTGCAGTTCGAAAATCTCGATCATGCCTTTCTTCGCCAGTGCCAGCATCGCGTTCAGCTCTTCCGGCTGGAACGGTGCGCCTTCGGCGGTGCCCTGGACTTCGATGAAACCACCAGTGCTGGTCATCACCACGTTGAGGTCAGTCTCGGCAGCCGAATCTTCCAGGTAGTCGAGGTCAAGCACAGGTTCGCCCTGATACATGCCCACCGAAACGGCAGCGATCATTTGCTTGAGCGGGTCGCCACCTTTGAGGCCGCCGCGCTTCTTGATCACTTTCAAGGCGTCGACCAGTGCAACCATGGCGCCAGTGATGGATGCGGTGCGGGTGCCGCCGTCAGCCTGGATCACGTCGCAGTCGACGTACAAGGTGACGTCGCCCAGCTTGGACATGTCCAGCGCAGCGCGCAGGGAACGACCGATCAGACGCTGGATTTCCAGAGTGCGGCCGCCTTGCTTGCCGCGGCTCGCCTCACGCTGGTTACGCTCGCCAGTGGCGCGCGGCAGCATGCCGTATTCAGCGGTCAACCAGCCCTGGCCCTGACCCTTGAGGAAACGCGGCACGCCGTTCTCGACGCTGACGGTGCAGATGACCTTGGTATCACCGAACTCGACCAGTACAGATCCCTCGGCGTGTTTGGTGTAGTTGCGGGTAATGCGGATCGAGCGGAGCTGATCGGCAGCGCGACCACTTGGACGTTTCATAGGGATTACCTGTACGGGGGACGGAAAACTGCCGAGCATTATAGAGCCGTGGGCCGCGAGTGGGCACTTCTAAAAAAATCACCCGACGATTGAAGGCTCTGAATAGAGCGTAGCCGACGGCCTGCAGCTCATTGTCACAGCGTGTGATTGGGCGCATCCGCCCCACTGCGCTACAATCCTGCGCCTTTGCTGCCTGTCGGCTTTAATTCACAGATAGCGGGTCCGCGAACCATGGGTTACGCGCTGACCTGCATTGCGAGGTACCTCCATGGTGCACAGCATGACCGCCTTCGCCCGCGTCGAGAAAGCCGGCGTCCAGGGCACCCTGAGCTGGGAGCTGCGCTCGGTCAACAGCCGCTACCTGGAACCCCATCTGCGCCTGCCGGAATCTTTCCGCGACCTCGAGGGCGCCGTCCGCGAAGCCCTGCGCCAGGGAATTTCCCGGGGCAAGCTCGAATGCACCCTGCGTTTCACCGAAGAAAGCACTGGCAAACCGCTGCAAGTGGACCGCGAGCGCGCCGCGCAACTGGTCGCTGCCGCCGAGACCGTCGCCAGCCTGATCAAGAACCCCGCCGCGCTGAACCCGCTGGAAGTCCTGGCCTGGCCCGGCGTGCTGGTGGCCGACGCCGCCGACCCGCAAGCGCTGAATGCCGAAGCCCTGACGCTGTTCAACCAAGGCCTGAAAGAACTCAAGGCCGGCCGCGAGCGCGAAGGCGCGGAGCTGGCGCGGTTGATCAACGAGCGCCTGACGTCCATTGAAGAAGATGTGGTGATCCTGCGTGAGCTGGTCCCGCAGATGCTCGCCACCCAGCGTCAGAAAGTCCTCGACCGCTTCACCGACATGAAGGCCGACCTCGACCCGCAGCGCCTGGAGCAGGAAATGGTCATGCTCGCGCAAAAGAGCGACGTCGCCGAAGAACTGGATCGCCTGAGCACTCATATCATCGAAGTTCGCCGGGTGCTCAAATCCGGCGGCGCTGCCGGTCGACGCCTGGATTTCCTGATGCAGGAGCTCAACCGCGAAGCCAACACACTGGGCTCCAAAGCCTTCGACCCGCGCAGCACCCAAGCGGCGGTCAACCTAAAGGTGTTGATCGAGCAGATGCGCGAACAAGTACAGAATATTGAGTAAGGCAAACCTGACATGACCCACAGTACCGGCACCCTGTACATCATTTCCGCACCTTCGGGTGCGGGCAAGAGCAGCCTGGTCAAAGCCCTGACCGACGCTGATCAGGAGATCCGCGTCTCGGTCTCCCACACCACCCGCGCCATGCGCCCTGGTGAAGTGAACGGCGTGAACTATCACTTCGTCGAACGCAGCGAGTTCGTGAAGATGATCGAGCACGGAGATTTCCTCGAGCGCGCCGAAGTGTTCGGCAATCTCTATGGCACTTCGCAAAGCCACCTGCAGCAGACCCTGGATGAAGGTCACGACCTGATTCTGGAAATTGACTGGCAGGGTGCAGAGCAAGTGCGCAAGTTGATGCCCCAGGCCCGTTCGATCTTCATTCTGCCGCCGTCCCTGGAGGCCCTGCACCAGCGCCTCACCAATCGCGGCCAGGACAGTGACGAGATCATCGAAGGCCGGATGCGCGAAGCCGTCAGCGAGATGAGCCATTACGTCGACTACGATTACTTGATCATCAACGACAATTTCGCCCACGCACTGGACGATCTGAAGGCGATTTTCCGCGCCAATCAGCTGCATCAGAAGCGTCAGCAGCAGCGTCATGGCAAATTATTGGCTGAATTGCTCGGCTAATCAGCTCTTCCCAAAACCGCTGCAAGGGCTTTACATTGGTGCTTATAGCGCGTTGAAGAGCCTGGTCAAAAAATCAGCGCTTCCCTAATCGCTGGTGATTTTTTAAACTGTTGAGTCCGCTCGCCCAACCGGGCAGCGCGCATATTGCATTCGCTCCGAGGAATACCATGGCCCGCGTAACCGTTGAAGACTGCCTAGAACACGTGGAAAACCGCTTTGAGCTGGTCATGCTCTCTACCAAGCGTGCCCGTCAACTGGCCACCGGTGGCAAAGAGCCCCTGGTTCAGTGGGAAAACGACAAGCCTACAGTTGTAGCGCTGCGTGAAATCGCTGAGGGCCTGATGAGCTACGAGTTCATCGCCAACGCTGAAATCGTCGAAGACGAACCGCTGTTCGCAGCGTTCGAGGACGAGTCCAACGAGGCAGTATAAGCCATGCCTGGTCGACGTAGCACGGCGCGGGGTCATAGCAAACGGCAGGTGTCATCATGCCGAGCATAGACGCCCTCGCCGATCGCTTATCGACCTACCTCGGCAAGGACCAGGTCAACCTGGTCCGCCGAGCGTACTTCTACGCCGAACAAGCCCACGACGGTCAACGCCGCCGCAGCGGTGAGGCGTACGTCACGCATCCTCTTGCGGTGGCGAATATTCTTGCCGACATGCACATGGACCATCAGAGCCTGATGGCTGCAATGCTGCATGACGTGATCGAAGACACCGGTATTGCCAAGGAAGCGCTGCAAGCGCAGTTCGGCGAAACGGTGGCCGAACTGGTCGACGGGGTCAGCAAACTGACCCAGATGAACTTCGAGACCAAGGCCGAAGCCCAGGCCGAAAACTTCCAGAAAATGGCCATGGCCATGGCGCGCGACATTCGCGTGATCCTGGTCAAGCTGGCCGACCGCCTGCACAACATGCGTACCCTGGAAGTGCTGTCCGGCGAAAAACGCCGGCGGATCGCCAAGGAAACCCTGGAAATCTATGCGCCCATCGCCAACCGGCTGGGCATGCACGCCATCCGCATAGAGTTCGAAGACCTCGGCTTCAAGGCCATGCACCCGATGCGTTCCGCGCGGATCAACCAGGCGGTCAAACGCGCCCGGGGCAACCGCAAGGAAATCGTCAACAAGATCGAAGAATCCCTCAGCCACTGCCTGGCCATCGATGGCATCCAGGGCGAGGTCAGCGGTCGTCAGAAACACCTCTACGGCATCTACAAGAAAATGCGTGGCAAGCGTCGGGCCTTCAACGAGATCATGGACGTCTACGCGTTCCGGATCATCGTCGACAAGGTCGATACCTGCTACCGCGTGCTGGGTGCCGTGCACAATTTGTACAAACCGTTGCCGGGGCGCTTCAAGGATTACATCGCGATCCCCAAGGCCAACGGCTACCAGTCGCTGCACACCACACTGTTCGGCATGCACGGTGTACCGATCGAGATCCAGATCCGCACCCGTGAAATGGAAGAGATGGCCAACAACGGCATCGCCGCCCATTGGCTGTACAAATCCAGCGGCGACGAACAGCCCAAAGGCACTCATGCCCGCGCCCGCCAGTGGGTCAAAGGCGTGCTGGAGATGCAGCAACGGGCCGGCAACTCGCTGGAATTCATCGAGAGCGTGAAGATCGACCTGTTCCCGGACGAGGTCTACGTGTTCACGCCCAAAGGCCGGATCATGGAGCTTCCAAAAGGCTCCACGGCGGTCGACTTCGCTTACGCGGTACACACCGACGTGGGCAACAGCTGCATTGCCTGTCGGATCAACCGTCGTCTCGCGCCGCTGTCCGAACCGCTGCAAAGCGGCTCCACGGTCGAGATCGTCAGCGCCCCCGGCGCACGGCCGAACCCGGCATGGCTCAATTTCGTGGTCACCGGCAAGGCGCGGACCCACATCCGCCATGCACTGAAACTGCAACGCCGCTCCGAATCCATCAGCCTCGGCGAACGCCTGCTAAACAAGGTGCTCAACGGCTTCGACAGCTCGCTGGAAAAAGTCCCGACCGAGCGCGTGCAGTTGATGCTCCACGAATACCGCCTCGAATTGATCGAAGACCTGCTCGAAGACATCGGCCTGGGCAATCGCATGGCTTACGTGGTCGCCCGCCGCCTGCTCGGCGAAGGCGAACAGCTGCCGAGCCCGGAAGGTCCGCTGGCCATTCGCGGCACCGAAGGCCTGGTGCTCAGTTACGCCAAGTGCTGCACGCCGATCCCTGGCGACCCGATTGTCGGCCATCTGTCCGCCGGCAAAGGGATGGTGGTGCACCTGGACAACTGCCGCAACATCAGCGAGATCCGCCACAACCCGGAAAAATGCATCCAGCTCTCGTGGGCCAAGGATGTCACCGGCGAATTCAACGTCGAGCTGCGCGTCGAACTGGAACACCAGCGCGGCCTGATCGCCCTGCTGGCCAGCAGCGTCAACGCGGCCGACGGCAATATCGAAAAAATCAGCATGGACGAACGCGACGGTCGTATCAGCGTGGTCCAACTGGTGGTCAGCGTGCACGACCGCGTGCACCTGGCCCGCGTGATCAAGAAACTGCGCGCCCTGACCGGGGTCATCCGCATCACCCGCATGCGCGCGTAGCCCACCCCTCACAAGGAGTCATACATGACCAAGACCGTTATCAACAGCGACAAGGCCCCGGCCGCCATCGGTACTTACTCCCAGGCGATCAAGGCTGGCAACACCGTGTACATGTCGGGTCAGATTCCTCTGGACCCAAAAACCATGGAACTGGTCGAAGGCTTCGAAGCCCAGACCGTCCAGGTCTTCGAGAACCTCAAAGCCGTGGCTGAAGCCGCCGGTGGTTCGTTTAAAGACATCGTCAAACTGAACATTTTCCTCACCGACCTGAGCCACTTCGCCAAGGTCAACGAGATCATGGGCAAGTACTTCGACCAGCCTTACCCAGCCCGCGCCGCCATCGGCGTTGCAGCCCTGCCAAAGGGTTCGCAGGTCGAGATGGACGCCATTCTCGTCATCGAGTAACGGGTAACACGTCCTGGCGCAGCCGCCGCGCTGCGCCAATTCCGTTTTTGAAAGGATTCCGTCATGCGCAAAGCGCTTGCTCTCTCTTTGCTTGCCATTTTTCTCGGCGGCTGTGCCAGCGACCCCACCGACCGCGACATCAGTGGCACCTGGATCAACCAGGCGGCAATCGATGCCGCTGCCAAAGGCGGCCCCTTGCGTGAAGCCCTCCAGGCCTACGGTCCAAACCTGGAATGGGATATCAATACCAGAGCCGGTCAGGCGCGATACACCAACGGCTTCGAAAATGTCGATGGCAAGCTGCTGGGTGAAAAATCCGGCGCCTGGAAGGTCGACTTCTATGGCAGCTCCGGCAGCGAGTTGAGCCGTGACGGCAAACAACTGTTGCAGGCGGCCACAGACAACGAACCCGAGCAGGTATTCGATCGCGCCCGGGACGCAGTGCCTGAGGGTGCACCGGTTGGCGCCAGTTTCGAGCGTGCCCTGTACTCTGCATATATGGGCGGCAGCTGGAAAATCCTCAGCGGCTCAGGCGAAGGTAGCACCGTGCAGTTTCAACCAGACGGCCGGGTTGACGGCCTCCCGGGTGCTGATCGTTATGCACTCTGCCTGGCGGGAGATTGTGCCAACATGAGTAGCGGCTATGACAGTCTCTGGCTACAGCAAGGTGGCCAAGGAAGTTCGTGGATCTTTGCGCGCAAAGGCAAGCAGCTGGAAATTTTCCAGGCGATCAACACCTCCCTGGCAGACGAACAGCCATCGTTTACCCCAAGCACTCGGCAATGGTTACTGGAAAAACAGTGATCCAGCAAAAAGGAGCCCGAGGGCTCCTTTTTTCTTTTGCCTGACGACAACCCCCTCAGCATCTATACCAAACGCTCACGCCGTGTCCGGGCGCTCAAAATTGGCAACACTGTTTTCTGCGACCAAACTCCACCGCTGCCATAGTATAGAGGGCCCGGTCGAAGACTCTCCCAAGGATGAATTCATGCGCAGGGCGCTGATCGCTTTTTCATTGCTCGCCATATTCCTCGGTGGTTGTGCCAATGCCCCCACAGAAAATGATATCAGCGGCATCTGGATCAACCAGGGGGCCATCGATGCGGCCGCCAAAGGCCAGCCACTGCTTGAAACACTCAGGGGCCATTCGAACCTGGAATGGGACATCGACAGCCGCAGGGACAAGGCGACGTCCAACAGCGGTGCTGAAGTAGGCGGAGGCCGACTACTGAAGAGAAAACCTGGCGTTTGGACGGTTGACTACAACGGCTACGGTAGCGACGAACTGCGATTCAACGGCAAGCAACTGATCCAACTGGCGAAGGGCTACGAACCTGAGCAGGTGTTTGCTCGCCCCAAAGAGTCGGCGGTGAAAGACCCGCGCTGGGCCGGCACTTTCCGGCAAGCCTTGAATTCAGCCTATATGGGCGGCAGTTGGAAAGTCGTCGACGGTACGGGTAACACCGTACGGTTTTACTCTGACGGCCGGGTTGAAGGACTGCCTGGTGCCGACCATTACGAACTCTGCCTCGCCGGAGACTGCAGCAGCGACATGCCCACTGGATACGACAACCTCTTGCTGCGTAACCAAGACACCGGACGGGGGTTCTTTTTTACTCGCAATGGCAAATGGCTCGAAATATTCGGGATAACCGACATCAACCCCGAGCTGAAGGGTTCGGGTAAACCGTCGACTCGCCAGTGGCTGCTGGAAAAACAGTGATCCAAAACAAAGGAGCCCGCAGGCTTCTGCTCTTTAAACACCAGATCAGATCAACCACCACCTTCAAGAATCGCCGCATACCCCTCTCGGTAACCAGGATAACGCGGCGTCCAGCCCAACGCCTTCGCCCGAGCATTGCTGCAACGCTTGCTGCCGGCACGACGCACACTGGCATCCTCGGCCCATTCGGTAACGCCCAGGTACTCACGCAACCAGCCCACCACCTCTGCCATTGGCGCAGGCGCATCATCGACACCTATGTAGGCATCATCCAGCGCCACTCCACGCCGATCCGCCTCAAGCAGGAACGCCAGCAACCCCGCCGCGTCGTCGACGTGAATCCGATTGGCGTACAGCGGCGGATCGATCGCCACGCGATAACCGCGACGAACCTGAGTCAGCAGCCACTCTCGACCTGGACCATAAATACCGGTCAGACGCACGATGCTGGCCGGGATGCCGCTATCACGCGCCACTTGCTCGGCTTCCAGCATCACGCGCCCTGAATAGCCTGCCGCCACGGTTGGCGAATTCTCGTCGACCCACTCGCCCTCTTGCTGGCCGTAAACACTGCTGCTGGAAACGAATAGCAGCCGATCGGGCACTTGCCCGTAGTCGCCCAGCCATTCCAGCACGTGCTGCAAACCCTGAACATAAGCGGCGCGGTATCCGGCCTCATCGTGATCGGTAGCCGCCGCGCAATACACCAGGTAATCCACCGCCCCGATTGGCCAGGTCGCCGGGCAGTCTTTATTGAACAAGTCACCGGCAACGCCAATCACCCCTTGGGGTAGGCGTGAGACGTCACGCCGCAAGCCGTGAACCTCCCACCCCGAATTCAACAATTGCGTAGCCAGACGGCTGCCGACATCACCGCAGCCGGCGATCAAAACAGAAGGCGCGGACATCAGAAGACTCCCTCAAGAAAGGTACAGACTAGCGCCCGAAATGGATAAGCGGCTAGCAATGGAAGAAAAAAAGAGACGCTATTACTTTTGTTAACAAGAATTAATTGCAATAATGCCAGCCACTTTTGTTCTCGGCCTTACGAGGCCTGGAAGAACACTTACCGTCTTTTCCTCTCAGGTCCGGCCAGCATGACACGCAATCAACTCTCCGCTTCGCCAACCAAACGACCTCGCGCCTGGAGCGCGGTAGCCGCCCTGCTGCTCAGCCTGATGCTGGCGCCGACCGCCGCATTCGCCGATGCGCAAGCGCCGGCCACACAGCCTGCGGCCACTCAAACACCAGCCGTTCAAACCGCACCTGTCGCGACCGATCCGGTCCAGGCCGTAGACGCCGCGGACATGCCGCAAGCTCTCGAAGCCGACAACTCCCTGGGCATGGCCCACGACCTGTCGCCATGGGGCATGTACCAGAACGCCGATATTATCGTGAAAATCGTGATGATCGGCCTGGCCATCGCCTCGATCATCACCTGGACCATCTGGATCGCCAAGGGCTTCGAGCTGATGGGCGCCAAGCGCCGTCTGCGCGCTGAAATCGCCCATCTGAAAAAAGCCGCCACCCTTAAAGAAGCCAGCTCGACAGCGGCCAAGGAAGGCACCCTCGCCAATCTGCTGGTCCACGACGCGCTGGAAGAAATGCGCCTGTCGGCCAACAGCCGCGAGAAGGAAGGCATCAAGGAACGCGTGAGCTTTCGCCTCGAGCGCCTGGTTGCCGCCTGCGGTCGCAACATGAGCAGCGGCACCGGCGTGCTGGCCACCATCGGTTCCACCGCGCCGTTCGTCGGCCTGTTCGGTACCGTATGGGGCATCATGAACAGCTTCATCGGCATCGCCAAAACCCAGACCACCAACCTCGCCGTCGTGGCTCCCGGCATCGCCGAAGCCCTGCTGGCGACCGCTCTGGGTCTGGTTGCAGCGATTCCTGCGGTGGTCATCTACAACGTTTTCGCCCGCTCCATTGCCGGTTACAAGGCGCAAGTGTCCGACGCCTCGGCAGAAGTCCTGCTGCTGGTCAGCCGTGACCTCGACCACCAGCCGCCCGAGCGCAGCTCGCATCCGCACATGGTGAAAGTGGGGTAATCGGCCATGGGCCTGCATTTGAAAGAAGGCGCAGACGACGATCTGGCCGAGAACCACGAAATCAACGTCACGCCGTTCATCGATGTGATGCTGGTGCTGTTGATCATCTTCATGGTGGCGGCGCCGCTGGCCACCGTGGACATCAAGGTCGACCTGCCCGCCTCCACCGCCAAACCGGCGCCGCGGCCAGAGAAGCCGGTGTTCCTCAGCGTAAAAGCTGACCAGCGCCTGTTCCTCGGCGAAGACGAAGTGAAGACCGAAGCCCTCGGCGTCACGCTCGACGCCAAGACCCAGGGCAAGAAAGACACGACGATCTTCTTCCAGGCCGACAAAGGCGTGGACTACGGCGACCTGATGAGCGTGATGGACGCCCTGCGCGCCGCCGGCTACCTGAAGGTCGGTCTGGTCGGACTCGAGACGGCAGCCAAAAAATGATCAACACGCGCCAAAAGCTGACGCGTTACAGCGGTAGCCTGGCCGTGGTGCTGGGCGTCCATGCGCTGGCCATTGCGCTCGCGCTGAACTGGACCTCGCGCCCGCCGATCGAGCTGCCGCCGCAAGCGATGATGGTCGAGCTGGCGCCGATGCCGGCCCCGCCACCGCCCGCACCGCCAAAGGTGATCACGCCGCCGCAGCCTCCAGCGCCGGTGGAAGAACTGCCGATTCCGAAACTCGCTGAAGCGCCGAAGGCCGAGATTGCCGTGCCGAAACCGGTCAAACCCAAGCCGAAGCCGCAACCGCCCAAGCCTGTGGAGAAAAAACCGGAGCCACCGAAGGAAAAGCCTTCCGAGGAGAAGCCTAGCGACGCGCAGCCAACCCAGGCGCCGACGGAGAAATCCGCTCCGCCGACTCCCGGTCCATCACCGGCACAGCAAGCGGCTAAAGCTAACTGGCAAGGAACCCTGCTCGCGCACTTGGCCAAGTACAAAGAGTACCCGGCCAGCGCACGGATGCGAGGCAAGGAAGGTTTGAATCGCCTGCGCTTCGTGGTAGATGCCGAAGGTAACGTGTTGTCATTCGAACTGGTGGACCGCTCGGGCACTGCCGACCTGGACCGGGCCACCCTGCAAATGATCCGCCGCGCCCAACCGCTGCCCAAGCCACCGGCCGACATGCTGAACAACGGCACCATCGAAATCACTGCACCGTTTGTTTACTCGCTGGAACGTCGCCGCTAAAACGGAAGATCAAAAGATCGCAGCCTTCGGCAGCTCCTACCTGGGATTGATGTACACCCTGTAGGAGCTGCCGGAGGCTGCGATCTTTTTGCTTTTTGCATATCTGGAAACGGCAAACCTGCATTGCCCAGTGTCACTTAGCACACTCAGTCTGATAACGTGCGTCTATCGATTGCAGCCGGTATGCTTGGCCCGCAACTTCATGGACGCTTGCTATGACTCTCACAGAATTACGCTACATCGTTACCCTCGCCCAAGAGCAGCACTTCGGCCACGCGGCCGAGCGTTGCCACGTCAGCCAGCCGACCCTGTCGGTGGGCGTGAAAAAGCTTGAAGACGAACTCGGTGTGCTGATTTTCGAGCGCAGCAAGAGTGCCGTGCGCCTGACCCCGGTCGGCGAAGGCATTGTCGCCCAGGCACAGAAAGTCCTGGAACAGGCCCAAGGCATCCGCGAACTGGCCCAGGCCGGCAAGAACCAGCTGACGGCCCCGCTGAAAGTTGGCGCGATCTACACCGTCGGCCCGTACCTGTTCCCGCACCTGATTCCACAACTGCACCGGGTCGCCCCGCAGATGCCGTTGTACATCGAAGAAAACTTCACCCATGTGCTGCGCGACAAACTGCGCAACGGCGAGCTCGACGCGATCATCATCGCCCTGCCATTCAACGAAGCCGACGTGCTGACCTTGCAGCTCTACGACGAGCCGTTCTACGTCCTGATGCCGGCCCAGCACCCGTGGACCCAAAAAGAATCCATCGACGCCGCCCTGCTCAACGACAAGAGCCTGCTGTTGCTCGGCGAAGGCCACTGCTTCCGCGATCAAGTGCTGGAAGCCTGCCCGACCCTGGCCAAAGGCAACGACGGCGCCAAGCACACCACCGTGGAATCCAGCTCGCTGGAAACCATCCGCCACATGGTCGCCTCTGGCCTCGGCATTTCGATCCTGCCGCTGTCGGCGGTGGACAGCCACCACTACGCCCCCGGCGTGATCGAAGTGCGTCCATTGAGTGCGCCGGTGCCGTTCCGCACCGTGGCCATCGCCTGGCGCGCGAGCTTCCCGCGGCCCAAGGCGATTGAAATTCTCGCCGACTCCATTCGCCTGTGCTCGGTGGCCAAGCCGCCAGCGCCGGTGGTGGCCGGTTAAGTCGCGGTCATGACCGAGCTGTCGCAAGTGTCGGTGACGGCACTCAAGGGTGTCGGCGAAGCCATGGCCGAGAAACTCGCCAAGGTCGGTCTGGAGAATCTCCAGGACGTGCTGTTCCACCTGCCGTTGCGCTATCAGGACCGCACTCGCGTGGTCCCGATCGGCCATTTGCGACCCGGGCAAGACGCGGTGATCGAAGGCACCGTCAGCGGCGCCGATGTGGTCATGGGCCGGCGCCGTAGCCTGGTTGTCCGTCTGCAGGACGGCACCGGCGGGCTCAGCCTGCGCTTCTATCATTTCAGCAACGCCCAGAAAGAAGGCCTCAAACGCGGCACGCGGATTCGCTGCTACGGCGAAGCCCGGCCCGGCGCCTCGGGGCTGGAGATCTACCACCCGGAATACCGCGCCATCACCGGTGACGAGCCGCCGCCGGTGGATGAAACCCTGACCCCGGTCTACCCGCTCACCGAAGGCCTGACCCAGCAGCGTTTGCGCCAGTTGTGCATGCAAACCCTGACCCTGCTCGGCCCCAGCAGCCTGCCCGACTGGCTGCCGACCGAACTGGCCCGGGATTATCAACTGGCGCCGCTGGCCGATGCGATCCGCTACCTGCATCACCCGCCCGCCGATGCTGACGTCGATGAGCTCGCCCTCGGTCATCACTGGGCCCAGCACCGCTTGGCCTTTGAAGAGCTGCTGACCCATCAACTGTCCCAGCAACGCCTGCGCGAAAGCATGCGTGCCCTGCGCGCGCCGGCCATGCCCAAAGCCACCAAGCTGCCAGCACAGTATCTGGCCAACCTCGGCTTCACCCCGACCGGCGCCCAGCAACGGGTCGGCAACGAAATCGCTTACGACCTCAGCCAGCACGAACCGATGCTGCGGCTGATTCAGGGCGACGTGGGCGCGGGCAAAACCGTGGTCGCCGCCCTCGCCGCGCTTCAGGCGCTGGAAGCGGGTTATCAGGTCGCACTGATGGCGCCCACCGAAATCCTCGCCGAGCAGCACTTCATCACCTTCAAGCGCTGGCTCGAACCGCTGGGCATCGAAGTTGCGTGGCTGGCGGGCAAGCTCAAGGGCAAAAACCGCGTGGCCGCGCTGGAGCAGATCGCGGGCGGCGCACCGATGGTGGTCGGCACCCACGCACTGTTCCAGGACGAAGTGCAATTCAAGAACCTGGCGCTGGCGATCATCGACGAACAGCACCGCTTCGGCGTGCAGCAGCGCTTGGCATTGCGGCAGAAAGGCGTCGGCGGGCGGATGTGTCCGCACCAGCTGATCATGACCGCCACGCCAATCCCCCGGACGCTGGCCATGAGCGCCTACGCCGACCTCGACACCTCGATCCTCGACGAATTACCCCCCGGCCGCACCCCGGTGAATACGGTGCTGGTCACCGACACCCGGCGCGTCGAAGTGATCGAACGGGTGCGCGGCGCTTGTGCCGAAGGGCGTCAGGCTTACTGGGTATGCACGCTGATCGAAGAATCGGAAGAGCTGACCTGCCAGGCCGCCGAAACCACCCATGAAGACCTCACCGCCGCCCTCGGCGAGTTGAAAGTCGGCTTGATCCACGGCCGCATGAAGCCCGCCGAGAAAGCCGCGGTGATGGCCGAGTTCAAGGCCGGCAACCTGCAACTGCTGGTCGCCACCACGGTGATCGAAGTCGGCGTGGACGTGCCCAACGCCAGCCTGATGATCATCGAAAACCCCGAACGCCTCGGCCTCGCGCAATTGCACCAGTTGCGTGGCCGCGTCGGCCGGGGCAGCGCCGTCAGCCATTGCGTGCTGCTCTACCATCCACCGCTGTCGCAGATCGGCCGTCAGCGGCTGGGCATCATGCGCGAAACCAACGACGGTTTTGTCATCGCCGAAAAAGACCTCGAACTGCGCGGCCCCGGCGAAATGCTCGGCACACGCCAGACCGGCCTGCTGCAATTCAAGGTCGCGGACCTGATGCGCGATGCCGATTTACTGCCCGCCGTGCGCGACGCCGCCCAAGCCTTGCTCGAGCGCTGGCCGGATCACGTCAGCCCGCTGCTCGACCGCTGGCTACGCCATGGGCAGCAATACGGCCAAGTGTGAGCACTGTCGCAGTTTCTGGACCCTGGCCTTAAACAAGCTGGTTATACTCCTGCAATTGTTTGAAAACGGATACAGACCATGACAGAAGCTGCCCTCGCCCCTGAAACCCCGCACGCTCCGTCTGTTATTCGGCTGCTGCTCGGCAAACTGGGCATCGCCTACCAGGAAGTCCTCGACCATCACGGCCTGAACGCCGCACGCAAAGTGCAGGCGGTTTTGCTGGACGATGCCGTCGGCGCGCTCATGGTGCTGTTTCCGCAAAGCCAATTGCTCGACCTCAACCGCCTCGCCGAACTCACCGGCCGCCGGTTGACCGCCGTATCCACCGAACGCCTGGTAAAAATGCTCGGCAAACACAGCCTGAGCCTGCTGCCCGGCCTGCCGGCGCTCACCAGCTCACCGTGCCTGTACGAAGAAAGCCTGCTGCGCGAACCGAAGTTGCTGATCAACTCGGGCGAGCCCGGCGTGCTGCTGGAAATCACCAGCGAAGATTTCAAAACCATGCTGACCAAGGCCAGCGCCGGCAACTTCGGCGAAGCCGTGCACAGCATCCGCCCGAACCTCGACCGCCCCGACGATGACCGCGAGGAAATCACCCAGGCCGTGCAAGCGTTCACCGCGCGGCGCATTCAGCAACGCCTGGAAGCGACCATCGAGATACCGCCGCTGGCCGAAACCGCGCAAAAAATCATCAAACTGCGGGTCGACCCCAACGCCACCATCGACGACATCACCGGCGTGGTCGAAACCGACCCAGCCCTGGCCGCGCAAGTCGTCAGCTGGGCAGCGTCGCCGTACTACGCCTCGCCGGGCAAGATTCGTTCAGTGGAAGACGCCATCGTCCGCGTACTGGGTTTCGACCTGGTGATCAACCTGGCGCTGGGCCTGGCCCTGGGCAAAACCCTGAGCCTGCCCAAAGACCACCCGCAACACACCACGCCGTACTGGCAGCAATCGATCTACACCGCCGCCGTCATCGAAGGCCTGACCCGCGCCATGCCCCGCGCCCAGCGCCCGGAAGCCGGCCTGACCTACCTCGCCGGCCTGCTGCACAACTTCGGCTACCTGCTGCTGGCCCACGTGTTCCCGCCGCACTTCTCGCTGATCTGCCGCCACCTGGAGGTCAACCCGCACCTGTGCCACAGCTACGTCGAGCAACACCTGCTGGGCATCAGCCGCGAACAAATCGGTGCGTGGCTGATGCGCTACTGGGACATGCCCGAAGAACTGGCCACCGCCCTGCGCTTCCAGCACGACCCAAGCTACGACGGCGACTACGCCGAGTACCCGAACCTCGTATGTTTGGCCGTGCGTTTGCTGCGTAGTCGCGGGATTGGCTCGGGGCCGGATGAAGACATTCCGGATGCCTTGCTGGAGCGTGTGGGGCTGACTCGCGACAAGGCCAACGACGTGGTCAGCAAAGTGCTTGAGGCTGAAGTGCTGCTGCGTGAACTGGCTTCGCAATTTAGCCAGGCCTAAAAGCATCGTCGGATCGCCGCCCGGACCAAGCCACGCTCCCACAGGTTTCAGGTGATCCCTGTGGGAGCGTGGCTTGCCCGCGATGAATCCCCCGCCGATCTACCTGATCACCACAACCCCTGTGGCGAGGGAGCTTGCTCCCGCTCGACTGCGCAGCAGTCGCAACCCCGGCCCACACGGTCGACCTGAAACAACCCAATCTCAGGTTTAGGGCCGCTTCGCAGCCCAGCGGGAGCAAGCTCCCTCGCCACAAAAGCCTCCTCCACTCCTGACTGGATCAAGGTTCTCAGGCCTTAGCCTTCGCCTTCCTCGGCTTCAAATACTTGGTCAACCCCTGAAACCAGATCACCAGCGCCGGGTTGCCCTTGATCTGAATCGACTTGTCCTGAATCCCCGTCATAAACGCCAACTGCTTGTTCTTCGCCTGCATCGTGGCAAAACCATACGCCGCGTCTTTAAAGGCAATCGCAAACGCCGGCTCCGCATACACCCCAGCCTTGCTGGTAATACGCTGATCCTTCACCACGAAATGCCGCGCCACCTTCCCGTCCAGGGTCTGTAGCTGAAACACCAACGCCTTGTCACCCAACTGCTGCTGAAACGCAGGATTAGTCCGACTGGCCTTACCCATCAACAAACCCAGCATCCACAGAAGAAAACGAAATTTCATGCGCACAGCCTCAAAAGAAAAATGAACGGCCGGCGCAGTGTAGCCGCTCTAAGCCAGAACGCCACTGTCGGGTTGTGTTAGAAGAAGATGAACCGCTTTTCCCGCATGATGACCGCTAAGTCACGCTTTGCACTTCATTCTGAGGGACCCGACCTACACCTAAAGAAACACATTCCTGTAGGAGCTGCCGAAGGCTGCGATCTTTTGATCTTAATGCCCTCAAACCACTCGGACATTTCCTTCAAAACGCCGGGCTGTCCGTGAACTAGGCGACCTTGGCGTTCACCGATAACCTCTGTTCGTCACCGCAAAATCGGTGACTCGGACGTGCAAGTCCGGAATCGGCACACAATCGGTTATGGCTATTCATTGAGCGTTTTCTTATGCTCCCGAATCGTTATGGCGGCTGTGTGTGGGAGACCTTCGGGTCTGCCGGTTTGCCGATTCCGGTCTTGCACACCTATACACAGCTGCCACCTCATTCGAAGTGCAAGCGAAACGGTGCTAGCTCCTAATATCGGTACTACTCAAATGATCAAGCCAACACCGAATCCCCCAGAAAACCCAGCCACATCCCCCTACGAATCCTTAGATTCCAGAAAACTCCACGAAGCCGCCGAACGCGCCCTCGACCACCATTTCGCCCCACCCCCCAAAGAAAAACCCAAGCGCAAAGGCAAACTCTTCACCGTCTCCCCCGACATCGACACCGAAGCCCTCCTGGCCAACGCCTCCGAAGACCTGAAGTCCATCAGCGCCATCGCCGCCGACCTGGCCGATGACATCGAAGGCACCCGCCGCTCAGTCGCCCTGGCGCTCAGCAGAATGGCGGATGGAGTGCAGTTGTTGGTGGAGCGAGCGCTGGATCATATCGATTCGCCGAATCCGGCGGAGCATCGGGCGAAGGCGTAGCAAAAAAGTACGAAGGGGACTTAAAGTCCCCTTCTTCAGCGTTTATACCTGCACGGCGAAATTTACAGACAGTGACTGGCCTTTATGTCTGAGCCTTGCGAAACCAAACGCTTCACGCCGGCGCTCCCCCCCGGGCTACCTTTATCAGCTGACATCTGATAACAGGCCAACGCCCGGGACATATCCTTTGTTCCCAATTCACCACTCTCAAAAGAAGACCCCAGGTAGTTCATCGCCTCTGTGGATCCCATGGAAACCGCGCGAATAGCTTCCCTTTCTGCCTGCTCGGGGTGGAGGCAAGGGCCGTTATAGTCGGTGGAATTACCGTTACAAAAATAAGTGGCATAACCCAGCGCGCCGCTCGCTGTCGTCGATGCCGCTTTGAACAAAGCCTCAACCTTGCTGGTTTCCAGCTGAGGTGCCATCTGCGAAAGACTTAAGCTTGCCGCCGACAGACTCGCCTGTGGATCACCCGACTCTGCAGCACAGACATAGTTTTCCAGGGACGCTTCAATCAACTCCCCAGTCAGACGGTATCGTTCAAGAAACCCCAACCCACCCAAGCCCTCAGCACGTTGATAACAAAGGTTCTCCGCGCGGCTCATTCCGGGTCTATCGGGTGCGACAAGCTCCCTCTCGCTGATCGACCAATCCTCAATCCCCACCAGCGACCAGCACGACTTTTTAGCAAAGTTAAAAATCTTGATGTTGCTGTTACCGGCCCGTTTATCCACAACGTTCATGTGAGCGTCATCGACTGTTTCGATCTCAACCCCTTCAGTCTTGCCTTCCATCGCAGCCATCAACGGAAACGTCAAACTGGAGCCTGTCTCCGCAGTAATTTGCGGTTCAAATTGACCAGGGTCCGAGGTGCGCTTCAATACCAATATTTTTACCGCCAGTGCGGTTAGGCGCTTCTGGGACTCGGCATTGGCAGAAAACGCCGGCAGAAACTGAGCAAAGTTCTGGGATGGACACGAGGCGCCTGCCCCTCGCCCAACAGCAGAACCACTCACGATGTCGGGCGCAATATTGTCCAGAAAGACTGTACGCTCGCGGCTCATTCTTGCGATGCAATTGTTCACCGTTGCTACATAGGCGGACGTGCCAGGCTTAATCTCAAACGCTTCGAGCGGGCAATTCGCATCGCGCAATTTTATCCACACACGCTGCGCTTCTTTGACCTTCGCTGTATACGCCGCCCCCGTGTCGGGTTCGGCTCGATACTGCGCTTCGAGTCGAGCCATAAGCTGGTGATAACTCGTATTCAACTGCAAATCGGCAGCGTTCTTCGCGACATCAGAACACCTGTCAATTTGCTCGCTTATGATGATCTCGTTGCAATCATCCTGCGCAAACGCAGTGGGCAAACCTAGCAGACCGCTAAATACTGCACCAATAAGGAGCCTTATAAACTGACTCATCCCCATCATCCTTGTAATTTTTAACAGTTCCCTTCGTAAGGGGTTATCGCGTATTAAGGTGCTTCTTTACGTATGCCTTTATTGAGGCCGCATCTTTATAAGCAAACGTTTGTGGCACACCCTCAATAAAGCCATCGATCCCGCTCAAGTACCTATTAGTCTGAATCAATTGATTGGAGATCAACCTACCATTACTACTTCGTGCATAAGCATAGACCTGATACAGAGTACCGTAGGTACCAATGCCTCTACTGTTAATTCCCCAAGAAACCAAAACAAAGACATTTTTTACATCCTGAACCGGATAAAAAAATATCGACTCGATCTTGGGTGACGAACCAGCAACATTATATTTATCAACCAACTGTCTAGCCGATGTTCCATCGCTGTTTTTCACGTCGAGGACTAAAGACACGGGATACTCTGCATCTCCCGTTTCCAAAACCGATAACTCCGCATTTTCGACAACAGTTATCTTATAAGGTCCATTCACTACCGCCCCCCGCAGATAGAGGCTATCGTCCTGAGCCACGGAGACCCTACAGAGCATAAATACCAATAATGAAAAACAAAATTTATGTATCACGACAACCTGCTTAAACAAAAATGGATTAGCAACAAACAATGGAAACCAAACGCGCAAATGGATCAAGATAATATATCCATCCCCTTTCACGCCCTTAAACCCAGATAAAACCGGCATAAAGAAGGCAAGAAAATGGGACAGACTTATTTATCAATAGCCGAACCCACCTCGTAAATAAATCAGCCCCCTTTTCGCTCTTATCCCGCTCTCCGCCAGGCGATCAGGACGACAAACCAACAAATACGTACATATTCTGCGCCTATCAAATCAAAGTCCGTCAAAGAGCATCAGAACGTTCAAATACACGCTGTGGAATTTTTGACTTTCTGTTCACCTTCAGCATGAGATTTCTATATACAGCATATTGCTTTGCAGCGTCATTTTTCTTGCCAATCGCCCAATTCGAATCGGCTAAGTTTAACCAAGCCACCGCTCTACTTGGCTCAGCAGCCACGACATCATTTAAAAATGGGATAGACTCTATCGCCTGGTTATTTTCTTGTAGAAAATAGGCATAATCATTTATCGCCAAAATCACAACGCCAGCCAACTCCTTATCAGCTAACCAAACAGCTTTATAATTACTTGCATAAGGAGAAAGCTCTGCAATCGCCTCAACTCTTTGTCCTTTTTTAAACAAAGACAAGGCATCAGCGTGGGCAAGACTAATCATTTCCGCATAAACATTCTTGTACTTTTTATCACCAAGTAAAACTTTTTCGTATAGATTAACCAAGCTATTATCCAAGGCGCAGATTCCGACATAATCTGCATCATTGATAATTATCGAGCCGGAGTTACTCTCAATTTGCAGCTTCTTTCCTTGCGCCAGCTCTTCACTATAGCTATTTAGCTCGGTATTAATGGGTAGGAGGTTACCTTCATAGCCTCCTTCGACAGCTGTTAAGGTCGCTGCGATTACACAGCTACCTGATGTAGCCTGCCCAGCATCGTTTCCCCCAGCAAGAACAAGTAGTGAGGTACCTCCATGTGCCTCAGTTATAGCCGCACTCCCTGACGAGGAAGCGTAGAGTGATAGACTGTTTTGAGCCATTGAGATGCTGGCAAAAAACACAGCAAGAGCAAACACTAAAAAATTAATAGCCGCTTTCATCTTTCAAACGCCCCTGTGCTTTCGTCTTTTCTGATACAAATCGATCTGCCACACCCTGCTGCACAGCAATGGAATTTTTCGAAAAATAGTACAATTGACCATTTAGCGTTCCGCCTACAATCTTTCTTCCTCGCTCATTATAGATGGCGTCAATCAATTTCTCATCGTAAGCCTTAGTTTCTTCATGAGGTATCCCGAGACTATTTATCGCATTTACAACAATTGAAGCACCTGGCCCTTGCTGAACTGCCGTGGACCAAACCACATCATTCATAGTATGCGAGTGGTACCTCAAATCGATCCCGGTATCCGTAATAACTTTCTGAATCTGGATATCAAAGTGTGAAACCTTAATAAATTCGTGTTCCACATCGACAAACTCTTGCCCTTTACTCTCCACCAACTCCTTCCATTTATTGGTGAATGCAGTAGAGCCTGGTGTCAACCCAGAGAACTCGCTCGCCCATGGCATGCCGTTCCAATTCACAAATTTCTTAACCGTCCCGCCGTTAATTACCGTGAATGTGCCATCACTGTTCTTAATCTTAACTTGGCTGGTCATTTGATAAGCGCCATAGGAAACCCCTCCTGCATCCCCAGCTCCCCCGGACACGGTAATTGAGCCACGCCCGCCGGTTTCGTAGTGACTAGACAGGCTACCTAAATCGTAGTCCCTTCTCATGCGGGAAACATAAAAATTACCTAATAGACCAACCGGATGAAAATGCCAAACATTGCCATCACCCGCTATGGCTTGTTTGCTTGCCAACTGAGTCCACCATGATAATTTTTCAATCCGCTTCTTTTCTACTATCCAATCGGGATCAACAGTACCCGATGAGTCTTTCATAAGAGGATCAAGTTCAGACCATTTACTTTCATTCCACAGCCATTCGCTTTCATACTTACTGATCATTTGTGAAATTGGCTGAGCAAACCAAAATTTTTCAATAGCTGACTTTATCTCTTCAACAGACAGCTTTTTATCGGAGTCAATATCGATAGTTTTATAAAGCCACTCACGTATCGGGCCTCCATCAGCAGCATTCAATTGTGCACTGTAATTTGGAGCTTCTTCTTCAGTCAAAGCACCTTGGGAGTCTAAATGGCCAGCTAGGTTTTCGACGTTACTGACAGTCTCGGTTAGATATTGAAAGCCAATCCATTCCCAACCACTATGCCTGGTCGTAATCAACGTCTGTTCATGTAGCCAGCCGTCTAGAGGCTGACCTGCGTCATCGGAAAATTTTTTATCAACACGCCACCAGAAACTCTCAGCTCCCGCTGTACCGCCTCCCACCTTTATTTTTCGATCAGCAGACATTCGACTAAGAACGTCAACCGAAATTATCGTGTCAAAGCCTACTTTAGGTGAGGAAGGCGAGGCTACTGGAGGATGCGTGTTGTTCATGCCATCAGCATGGGAGACTATTTGACTCGCGCCTTTATGGACCATAATTAATTTTTTCTGATCCTCCGGAACCCCAGCCCCTATGGGCTTACAACTTTCAATAAACGCCGGTACGTCATCACTACTGAACACTTCAAGATGCAAGACACTCCTGCTAGCAGCATCTCCATTATTTTTATACTTGCCAACATGCCCTATTCTTTCCCCCGCTTTAATTTTCACTGAAGAGGGAAGAACAAAGACCTCACCCCAAGGTTTCTGAGGCTCATTCAACTCTTCTAAAGACGCGGCAAAAATCTTTCCAAGCCCCGCAGGATTTATATTACTCGCAAGTTTCGGGATGGTTTCGCCACTTACTATCTCTACCAACTTCTTATACTGACCTGGTCCACTAACTACTTTCACCTGCGTACCTACCGGAAGGAATGCAACAATCTTCCCCGTGGTCAAGTCACGTAAATTCACCCCATTTGTATACTCTGGTATAGGGTCCTTCGCATCTTTATCAATAAGGTATTGATCACCGGACAGGTGATGCATTTGCTTTTTGAAAACCCACCCCGTATTTGGCTCCAACCCAGAAATTGGAGGGGATACACTTACAAGTTCCAGCCATTTTTGGGTTGCTGGAGCAGGCTTGGTAGTTACTGTTGTTCCTCTTGGCAGCACAGCCAACTCTGCGGACTGAGATGATTTATCGCTGCGTACGCGAAGTCCTAACAACGCATCAGGTGCGTTGGCTTTGACCGTAGAAAGCCCCCCTCCCCAGTAAGTTGGCCGCTTAAGGAGGGCGGATTTTTCTTGATATGTCTTCCAGTCCAGAAGGTGCATATAGAGACTATAGAACGTAAGGCTTGGACCGGAAGCCACATTTCCTGCTCCGGACGGCGCAGTAGGTGTTGGCGGCGTTAAAACGTGTTTAACCAAAACAAAACCAGTAGAAAAAGGCGCTGCCGGACTCCCTAAATAATCTGAAGTTGGATAGCTCTCATCGATACGGTAAGCAATAACTTCACCATCAGCTATGCACCTGACCTCGGTTAAGTCGGTTACTAGACCGGTGTCTTCGTCGAAATGTACGCCCCCGTGCCAAAGACCGTTGCTTCCGACAGGGTAGAAACCAGCCTTAGCTTTTGCCAGAGCGTCGTAATACTGCTGCGGATCCGTCGCTTCTGCTGTCCCTACCTTCAGGGGATACGACCATTTTTGTACTTTGCTAGTTGTTTCTGTCATTACCAATTACCTAAATCCTGATCCCTGGTGGCTTGGATTGCCGTCTATGTCGATTAACCAGAAAAATTGAGCATTCGTTTGGGTTTACGTTTGACCTGTTCTTCAGGCGCATTCCCCAACGCCTGATCCATCAAACTCCCCGCCTTATCCTTATCCGCCGCCCCCGGCAACACCGGCGGCTTAATCCCAATCCCGGTCCCACTCCCCGCCGACCCGCCAGCATTAATCTTCACCACCGGCCCAACCACGGTAACCCCACCCGCATCGAGCTTGATGAAACTCCCCCCGGCCTTAACCGTGAGCTCCATCCCTGCCTCGATAACAATCTTGTCCCCAGCCTTGAGGTGTATCTCCTTCCCGGCACTGGTCAGCTGCGCAGTCCCCAGCTTGATGTGCTGGTTCTGCCCCACCGTCAGGTGGTCATCCATCCGCGCTTCGGTCTTGCGATCCGCAATCGTGGTGCGGTGTTCTTCGGCCTTCAGCTCGGTGTAGGTGTTCTTCACCACCGTGTCGTGGCGTTCATTCCCCACGCGAATCTTCTGGTCGTGCTCGATGTTTTCATCCCAATCCCGCTGGGCATGAATAAAGATCTGCTCCGCCCCTTTCTTGTCTTCAATCCGCAGTTCGTTGTACCCGCCGCCCCCCGGTGAGCTGAGGGTTTTGAATACGGTGCGGGTTTTGTTCGCAGGCAGGTCGTAGGGAACCTGGTTTTCCTTGTGGTACAGGCAACCGGTCACCAGCGGTTGGTCGGGGTCGCCTTCGAGGAAGGTGACGAGCACTTCCATGCCGATACGCGGGATGGCGATGGCGCCGTAGCGGTCGCCGGCCCAGCTCGAAGAGACGCGCATCCAGCAGCTGGTTTTGTCGTCGGCCAGGCCTTCGCGATCCCAGTGGAATTGCACTTTGATGCGGCCGTATGGGTCGCAGTGGATTTCTTCGCCTTTGGGGCCAGTGACCATGGCGGTCTGGCTGCCGAGGACGCGTGGCTTTGGGTGTTCCAGGGCTGGGCGGTAGAACACGGCCCATGGGGTGGCGAGGAAGCGGTTGCGGTAGCCCTGGTGGAAGTCGTCTTTGTTGTCGGTGGTGTCGCTGGTCACCGCTTCTTCGAGCACTTGCGGCTGTTTGCCTTCGTGGACGACTTCGGTGAGTAGCCAGAGGTCGTTCCACTCGGTGCGCGGGTGGTCGGACATTTCCAGGAAGTGGCCGCTGACGAGGGTGGTCTGGTCGCCATGGCCTTCGGCTTGCTGGTAGTCGGCGCGGTGGCGTTCGAGGGCGCGTTGGCTGAGGAATTTGCCGCGGGCGCGGTCGAGGAAGCGGCCGGGGTAGTCGTAGTCTTCAAGGTCCGGTTCGGTGCTTTCGCCGTCGGGTTTGTACGCCGCTTCAAGTCGCAGGTTGGGCTTTTCGAAGTCGTAGTCGCGACGGGTGACACGGCCGGTGCGGGTTTCCAGGCGCAGTTTGAAGCCTTTGATCACCGGTTCGTCGGCGACCATGCCGCTGCCTTGGACGTAGGCGGTGGGCTGGCCGAGTTTGGGGAACACGGTCTGGTCGTCGCCGAACACCAGCAGGTGGGCTTTTTCGCTGTGCTGGAAGTGGTAGTGAATGCCTTCTTCTTCGCACAGGCGCTGGATGAAGTGCAGGTCGGTTTCGTCGTACTGCACGCAGTAGTCGCGGTCCGGGCACGGGGTGCTCAGCTGGAAGCGGTAGGCGTTGCCCTTGATGCCGTGTTCTTCGAGGATCAGCGCGATGATTTTCGGCGCCGACATCTGCTGGTAGATGCGCTGGTTGGTGCGGTGATGCAGGTATTGCAGGTGCGGCACCAGGGAGATTTTGTAGCGGGTCAGGCGCTTGCCGGCATCACCTTGGGCGACGCGGTAGATCTGGCCGTGAATGCCGCTGCCTTTCGGGTCGAATGCGAGGAACGCCTGTTTGTGCAGGAGCTTTTCCAGGTCCAGATCCGGGTTTTCGCTGACCAGTTCCAGGTCGAAGCGATACGGCTGGCTGATGCCTTCGGTGCCGGTGAACGACAACACTTGCAGGTCGCCGGCATAGTCTTCGACTGTGAGGCTGAAGTGCGTTTCGTTAGCTGAGTTGAACATTGCTTGCTCCCTGTTCGGTAGTCATCCGTTACGCCCGCAGTCGAAGGCGTTGCAGCAAAGACGAAGTGGCGCCCATAGCGTCACGCAGTTGCGCGGCAGTGATCGTTCGATCTGCCGCATCGAAAGCCAGCGCTGTTCGCAGGGCTGGCCAGCAGTGTTTGGGTAGATTTCGAGGTGCGTGCAGCTCGCGGTCGAGGTAGCCGTCGCGGGCCTCGGTCGACGGCAAGCGGCGGAACGGGTGTTTGCCGCCCGCCAATTCGTAGAGCACGCAGGCCACGCCGTACACGTCCGCGCTGGCCGAGAGTGGCTGGCCTTCAAGCAGTTCGGGGGCGGCGTAGCCGGGGGTCCAGGCGTTGAAGCGGCTGCGGCTCAGGTGCGGCAGGCCGGGCAAGATGCCCTCTTCTGTCTGGCCGAGGCCGAAGTCGAACAGGCGCAGGCCTTCTTCACTGAGCATCACGTTGCTCGGTTTCATGTCACCGTGCAGCACGCCGCGCGCGTGGGTGTAAGCCAGCGCATCGAGCAGCGGCAGCGCGATGTCGCGCAGCTCGAACCACGGCAGGCCCAGGGGCCGCTCGCAGAGTAATTTGTCCAGGGTCAGCCCACGCATGAGTTCCATGGTGATGAAGGCACGCTGGCAGTCGGTGTCCACTTCAAAGGTGTGCAAACGCAGCACGTTGTCGTGGCGCAGTCGTCGGGTCAGGGTGAACTCGCTGTAGAGCAAGGCACTGGCGTCCGGCGATTCGGCAAATTCTTCGCTGAGGATTTTCAGCGCAATGTAAGGGTCGGGATCGCCAAACTGTTCGCGCAGCAGATCCCGTGCACGGTAGACCGCGCCCATGCCACCGGCACCGAGCAGGCGCTCGATGCGGTAACGTCCCGCCAGCACGTCGGGCAGTTCACTGATGCTGGCCCGGGTCGGCGCCAGCGCAGGTTCGGCCTGATGCGGCTTTCCGTTTAGCGGCGTGGCGAAAGCGAAGTAAGTCAGGTTATTGGCGTCTTCCTCGGTCACCAGCAGGTCGTCGATCGGTGGCATGAGTTCAGTCATTGGCGGATCACCACGGCAGTCAGATTGTCCCGGGCGGAGCCACGCAGAGCGCCGTCGAACAGACGCTCCAGCGCAACGTGCGGCGCGGTCAGGCTCAGCGCGTTGCCCAGGGCATCGCTGGTCAGCCCTTGATACAAACCGTCGCTGCACAACAGAAACGCATCGCCGGGATAGACCTCGAGCTCGAGCACGTCCAGGGTCAGCTGCTCGGCTGCTCCAACCGCACGGGTCAAGGCGTGAGCGGCAGGATGCGCACGAGCGTCTTCGATGCTCATTTGTTGCTCGTCGATCAGTTGCTGTTGCAGCGAATGGTCCTTGGACAGCTGATACAAACGCTGGCCGCGCCACAGGTAGCAACGGCTGTCGCCGGCCCAGATACAGGCCGCGCGATTGTCCTCCACCAGCAGCGCCACCACGGTGCTGCCCATGATGCTGTCGTGACGCCCGGCGGTGACGGTCAACTCCTGACCCAAGCGGCGATTGAGCCAGTGCAGGCACTGGCGAATGCCTTTGAGTCGTTCGTCGAAGTCGTCCTGCACCGGCAATTCCGCCAGGCTGGCGACGATCAACTGGCTGGCGATGTCGCCACCCTGATGACCGCCCATGCCGTCCGCGACCACCCACATCCCCTGCTGTGGACAGTCGAGAAAAGCATCTTCGTTGCGCGCCCGAACCTTGCCCGGATCGGTACGCGCAGCGCTGCGCCAGGGGCTGGCAACCAGCATCAGAGCTGCACCGGCATACGGAAGGTGCGCAGCACGCCCATATCGAACGGGTTCGGCGTGCGCTGGCTCGACAGCAAGTAGTTGGCGCGCAGGCCACCCACGTCTGCCTTGAGCACCAGCACGTCGCGACCGCTCAGGTACTCGGTCTGCATCAAGTCGAACAGACGGAACAGCGACCATGGGCCGGTGTTCTTCTCGATGCCGATCGGGCGGCCAGCCATTTTGTCGAGGACCAGGCTGGTGCGACCGTCTTCGGCATCGGTCGGCCATTTGAACGACACCGGCACGATCGGGCCGTGGCGGTATTCGATGGTCTTGTCGCCAAACTTGAACTCGGAACGGCTGACCGCCGGGTCGAGGGTGTACGGCTCCAGTTTGAACTGCACTTGCGGCTCAGCCGGGTTGATGGCGAAGAAGCTCTGGCGAATCACTTGTGCCGCGGCCATCTGGTCGAGGTAGACCTTGGAGATCGGCATGCTGTGACCGTCAATGCTGCGCAGGCGGTAGTTGCCTGGATCGCCACTGACGAATGGACGCATGTAGGTATCAAAGAACCGATCGGCGATGCCCTGGGCCTTGAAGAACTCGCGGAAGTCGCTGATCGCAACGTCGCTGGTGCTGTGGGCACTGAACGGGTAACGCTTGTTGATCGCCTTGCCGTAGAAGCTGTACAGCTCGCTCTGATAACGCTGGTTCAGGTACTGGTAGGAATCGTTGAGCACCAGACGCCAGGTGTCTTCGGCCAGCACGTTGAACCACACGCTGACAGGGCGCGGCAGACGGTTCGACGCATTGCGCAGGTTGCTCAGCGCATCACGCTGGCCGCTCATGCGGGTCTTGGCCATTTCGAACGCGGCCTGCTCTGGCGAACTGGCGCGGGCCAGGCTTGCCATTTGCATTTGCAGGTCGTTGAGTGCTTGCAGGGCCGGAGTCAAATCAGCGGCCGGGCCGTTGTTGTCATCCAGCAAGCGGTGCAGCGGTTCGAAGCGACGTTGCAGGGATTTCTTCGCGGTGTCTGGCAGGTTTTTGGTCGCGGCCATGTCAGACGCCGCATCCGCTGCGACCGACGCCAGTTTGCCCAACTTGCCGAGCTTGCCCTTCTGCTCGCCCAGTTTCGCGGCGGCATCGGCGGCTTCATCAACCGGTTCGGCTTCCGCCGGGAACCGGGTGTTCTCGCGCACTTCCACCAGCAGTTGCAGTACCGGAGAATTGGCCGACGTCAGGCCCGCCAGTTGCTCGGCACCCTCACTGAAATCGCTGATCGCGGGCAGTGCCACCTGGCCGACCGCCTCGCTCCAGAAGTTGGCGTAGTCGCGGAAGTACAGTTGCTCCAGTTCGACCATCAGGCGACGCAAGTCCATGCCGCTGATGCCCGAGCCTTCGCCCAGCACCCAGTTGTCACGCAGGATATCGGTAACCAGCGCGGCACCCTGGACCGAGAAGTACTGCTGATAGCCTTGCTGGGTGTAGAACCCCGGAATCACGTAATCGGTGCCGACAAACAACGAACCCTGCGGGCCGATGTGTTGGCTCAGGCGGTACTCCGGCAGGTTGCGAGCCTGCTCGCGCAGCATCCGGTAAACCACGTTGGCCAGCGACTCGCTGCGCAGTACCTGACGCGCCTGCGCCACCAGTTGTTCGTTGAGCGGGTAGATAAACGGCTGCTTGAGCAAACGCTCGAAGTGGGTGTTCAAACCGTTCTGCACCGCAGTGTTGCCGGCGTAGCGCAGGGACCAGTCAGTGGCGACCCAATCCTTGAGCCATGCCGCATCGCGGCGATCTTTCATGTTCAGCATCAGGTACGCGCGCAGGCTGTTGAGCAGGCGTTCGCGGTCTTTCATGTTGGCGCGGATCTGCCCTTCGAGCAGCGTCGCAACCCGTGGCAGCAATTGCGCTTCGAGTTCACGCTCGTAGGCGCTCTTGACCACCGGATTGGCATCTTCGCCCTGGTACAGGCCGCCGCGCTCGTGGTACGACACGTCGCCTTTGTTCGGGAAGACTTGTGTCGCCGCGTAGCTGGTGTCGAGGGTCTTGAGCACCGCCATGGAATCATCGCGCGCCGTCAGGGCCGAGCGTTGCTGGTTCCAGTTTTGTGCCAGGGAACGCAGGTTTTCCAGACGCTCATAGTTGGCCGAGAAGCCGCCCGCCCAGAGCATGCCGAACAGCGCCAATGCCGCCAGTGCGCCGACGTACAGAGCACGTTGACCCCAATGGATGCGGCTGCGTTCGCGCTTGTCCAGACCGGCCAGGTCGGCCTCGGGGAAGATCACCCGGCTGAGCAAATGGTGAATGAACCGCGAACGGCCGCTGCGCAGGGTTGGCAGCATGCCGGCGCTCATGCCCAGGTTGGCGCCGATACTGGCGGTGGTCTGGTCCATCTGTTGAGTCAGGTGCGGTGCGCTGGTCAGGTAGAAACCGCGCAACTGGCTGACACGCTGGTAGCGGTTGCCGGTGAACGCCAGGTCGACGAACAGGCACAGGCGCTCGCCGATCTGCCCCAGTTGATGCGGGAAGTCGAGGATGCGGCCACGGCGCTGGGTGTCGCGCTCCTGGTGCATGCGCATGATCACTTGGCTGTTGAGGCGACGCAGCAGCTCTTCGAACTCGGCGCGCAGCACGGCCACATCGGTGCCGCTCTGCTCTTTGCGGAAGCTGGTACCGAGGACCTGATCGCTTTCTTCGCGGGTCAGTTGATCGAAGAACTCGTCGAAACCGAGCAGGCGATCGGCCTTGCTCAACACCAGATAAATCGGCACATCGACGTGCAGTTTCTGATGCACGTCTTGCAGGCGCGCACGCACCTGGCGGGCCAGGGTTTCGAGGTCCTGCTCGCTGCCGCCCAGCAGGGTTTCCACCGGAATGGTCACCAGCACGCCGTTCAACGGACGGTTGCGGCGACGCTTGCGCAGCAGGTCGAGCAAGGTGCTCCAGGCACTGCCATCGACTTCGGCATCCGGCTGGGTCAGGTAACGCCCGGCGGTGTCAATCAGCACGCCGTGGTCGGCGAAGTACCAGTCGCAATGCCGCGTGCCGAGGGTGTCGCGGGTGAGTTTGCGGTCGATCTTGTTGATCGGAAACTCAAGGCCCGAGAAGTCCAGCAGGCTGGTCTTGCCGCTGCCCTGCGGGCCGATCAGCAAGTACCACGGCAAATCACTGCGCCAGCGTTCACTGCGGCCGCGATACAGGCTCGACGTCTTCAGGGTTTTCAGGGCGTCCTTGAAACGCACCTTCAACTCTTTCTCTTCTTCGTCGATCAGCTCTTCACGGCGAATGCGGTCCTGGCCGTCTTCGGTGGCTTCCACAGCCTTTTTGCGCACACCGGCGCGCCAGCTGACGAAGACCATGGTCAGGCCCCAGATCAGGAACAGCACACTGATGGTCAGCAAACGGGAGGTCGAACCTTCCCAGAATTTGTAGTCATTGACCGCCAGCAGCGGCCCGACGAACCACACCAGCAGCGCAACGAACAGCACCAGCAACAGGGTCCATACCCAGGTCTGGCGCAGGAATGCGCCGACTTTCTTGAAAAACTTTTTCATCACACGTCCCTGTTTACGGCTTCGACTGCGGCTGAGCCGTGGCCGGATCAAGCTGCTGATAAGGTTGCAGAACGGTTTCGCGTTGTTCGCCCAGCACCCAGGCAAAGCCCGAATACATCACCACCAGGCACACCACGGTGAACAGCACCACCATCCACGCCGGCACGATGCGCACCAGGCTGCGACGCTGATCGTTCAAGCCTTCCCAATGCGGCGACAACTCGCGAGGCACGTCGCCGCGCAGTTGGCGAATCTGCCGATACAGGGCGTCGCGGATGCCTTCGAGCTCGAGCATGCCGCGGGCTTGCACGCGGTACTTGCCTTCGAAGCCGAGGGACAGGCACAGGTACATCAGCTCCAGCATCGGCAGGTGCTTGACCGGGTTTTTCGACAGGCGATCCAGCAGTTGGAAGAACTTCTCGCCACCGAAGGTTTCGTTGTGGAAGCTGCTGAGCAGGCTCATCTGCGACCACTCGCTTTCGTTGCCCCACGGCGTGGTGACGACAGCTTCGTCGACCACGGTGCAGAGCACATAACGGGCGGCCATCACCTGGCTGCTTTCGGCGCCATTGTGCAGCGCCCGCACTTCAAACAGTTTCAGCCCGGCGGTCAGCCGTTCGTTGAGCGCGTACAGGTCTTCGCGGGTGTCGCTGTGCTTGAGCCGCACCACTTCCGACAGCAGTTCGGACGCCGCCGCCACCAGCGAATTGAGGCTGATGTTGAACGCTTCGGCCGGGCGCAGGCGCGCGGCATAGATCATCCGTTCTTCCAACTGTTCAAAACGCGGTGGTGCCGCGAAGTCAGTCAGCGGACTCGAGGCCGGGCCGTGGCCCTGGCGGTCGAGCAGGACGGTTTTGTCGTCCTGGGTGTGTTCCATGTCCTTGATCATGTCGGTCAGTTCCTGATGGCCCAGAATTTCAGTTCAAGCTCGGCGAATTCGCCGGACACGTGGAACGCGAAGCCGCCGGAGCGCTCGAGTTGCGCCAGGTCTTCGGAACTGAGTTCGAGGATGAAATAGGTTTTGTTGGAGTGGAACGCGATCTGCCGTGGGGCCACCGGCAGCGGTTTGACCTTGATACCCGGCAGGTGCAGGTTGACCAGTTGGCGGATACGCTCCACCGGGCCGACCTTGAGGTGCGCCGGCAGGCGATGGCGCAGTTCTTCGGAGTCGCAGTTGGCACTGGCCGCGAGCACGAACGAAGCCGAGCCCAGCAGTTTGTGGTCGTGCAACGGCGACACGATGATCCCGTACTGACGCGCTTGCAGCACCAGTTCGATGGCGTGCTGTTCGAGCACCATCGACAGCACCTGACGAATCGCTTCCATCAGTTTGCGGAAGCTCGCGCCCTGGTCGCTGTGCTGGTAACGGCTGTCCAGACGCGGGCGTTTGCTGTCGCTGGAAAACGTCGCCAGATCGCCGAGCATGGTCAGCAGCGTGCGGTACAACTCTTCCGGGTGAACCTGTTCCAGGCCGAGGTAATGGCGCAGCAACAGTTCAGTGCGGTTGATCAGTTGCAGCATCATGAAGTCGCCGACTTCCGCGCCACCGACCTTGCCGTTGGAGCGGATCCGGTCGGCGATGGTGTCGCCCCGGTGGCCGAGCATGCTGATCACTTCTTTAAGGCATGACAGCAGGTAGCTGGACGAGTGCGCCTGAATGTAGGTCGGCACGAAATCCGGGTCGAGGCTGATCACGCCGTCAGGCGTGGTGTCGAGCACTTCGCAGATCTTCAGTTTCACGTAGGCCTGGTCGCTCTGCTGCTCGCCGAGCAATAGCTTGAAGTCCGGACGGGCGCAACTGACCTGGCTGGCGGAGTCGTCGCCGGCATTGGAGTCGGCGACTTCCGCTTCGTACGCGGTGTAGCGCGCCAGCACGTCGGATTGCTCCGGGCGGCGGGCTTCGATGTGGTTGCCGGTCACCAGCGGCAGCGCCAGGTAGATCGGCGTATTGCCGGTGTTCGGCGGCACGTCCAGGGCCAGCGGCTCGGTGTTGCCGCCCAGTTCGAACAGGCTGCCATCCGGCAGAATCCCCGAGGCCTGGCTGATCACCAGTTTGCCCATGTTGAGGAACTGCAAGTCGATTTCCAGGTTGAGGAAGCCCCAGGTGTAGCTACCCAGCAACTGGGTGCGGGTCTTCATCTGGTGGTCGTAGTAACGATCGTTGTGCTGGAAGTGCTGCGGACGCAACAGCATGCCTTCCTGCCAAATGACTTTATGGGCATTCATGTTCAGTCATCCGCCTTGGCGAGCGTTTCATGGGTGTTGCGGATGCCGGCCTGATCGAGGGTCAGGTCAGCCGCGGTGACTTGCACCGGAGTGATTTGCACGGTGTAGCGCCACTTGGTTTCCGGCAGGTCGCGGTAGGCGGCGAGCACGCCAACGTAACGGCTGCCCTCTTCCACGCTGAGCTTGAGCTCGACGGTTTCGCCTGGGCGCAGTTCCAGTTCTTCGCTGGCCACCAGGTCCGGGGCCAGGGATTCCTTGGCGCGTTCGTAGAGGCTGAAGAAATCAGCATTCTCGAAGGCCACCGGGTGCTTGAGCTCGAACAGGCGCACGACGATCGGCGATGGACGACCGTTGAGGTCCGGGTTCAATTGATCGCTGGCGGTCAGCTTCAGGTTGAGCTTGGTCACGGTGGAATACGGCGACAGCGACGAGCAACCGGCCAGCAGCACCAAAGCAGCGAACGCAGTCAGCATCTTGAAAAAAGCGGTGGAACAGCGAGACATGCACATCATCCTTGGTGGTCGGTGTGTAGGGTGGAAATCAGGCGGATCTGTTCTTCGTAGGCCTGGGCGAAGTCGCGGGCCAGCAGGCGCTCGCTCCAGTCATCGTCCTGACGCAGGGCCTGGTGATAACGCCCATAAGCTCTCCAGCGACTGCCGGAGGTGGCGAGCAATGGCTTGTTGTCTCGCTCGAAACGCAGGGTCAGCTGTTGTGGCGAGAAGTGCTCAAGAGTGCCGCGAACGGCGGCGCGGCTGGCGGTCAGCAAGGCCACCTGATGCGCCTGCAAATCGCGGAACGCACGGGAGATCGCTTGCTCGGCCGGCAATTGGCCCGGCTTGTTGCCCTGCAACAGAATGCCCAACGCTTCACCGGCATCGACGGCGAATTTCAACGGGTTCTTTTGGCTGCCTTGCACGGTGGTCTGGGCCAGGCGCAGTTCGTTTTTCAGCTCGCTGCGGGTGCGCAGGCTCTGCTGCAAACCGCCGACGCTCTGCTTGAGCAGGCGTGCGGCGTTCAGGGCCAGGGCTTCGCGGGCGTCGTGGTCGAGGCCTTTGAGGTCCACGCCCAACGCCGCACCGAAGTGCTCCCAGAAACCTTCGCTCTGACGCTCAACCGCTTTTGGCTGCGGGGCTGGCGCTGGCTCTGCCGGGGCGGCGATCAGCTCCGGCACCATCAGGCTTTCCATGTCGATGCGCGCGTAGTCGGCGCGCTGACGGGTGTCCTCGATCACCGTGCTCGGGGAAATCAGCTCCTCGATTTCCGAGTACACGCGCTCTTGCTGGTCAAGAGCATTGAGCGGATCGAGGTCGAGGAACGCATCGTCCGGGATGATGCTGCCCGCGGCCTGCGGACGGCCGACTTCGACGTCGAACGTCGCCGGGTCGCGCACCAGTCGCGCGCGAATCTCGAAGTCACCCAGCACATACACGCTGCCGTGTTCGATGCGCATCGGCTCGCCCTTGCGCAGGCGTGCGCCGCTTTCGCTGTCCTGGATACCGTTGCTGCTGGTATCGGTCAGGAAAAACGTGCCCTCGCGGTAGCTGATCACCGCGTGGTGGTTGGACAGGTGACGCTTGCGGTCGGGGATGATCCAGTCGCAGTCCTCGCCCCGGCCGATCACGCCACCGGCCTGTTTGAAGGTCTTCTGGCACAAATCCGTAGGCACGAACTGCTTGGTGTTCAGCATTTCGAAAACCAGTTCCATGATGATGCTCCTTGCGGTCACTTGCCGCGATTGACCGCCTGCGGATCACCCAATGGGCGATAGGTGTTGTCGTTGTATTTGTAATTGCCGCTACAGCCGCCGAGGCCGCATAGAACGACGAGGGTCAGCAGGACGGCTTGCCAGTGACGAACAGGCATCAGAGGGTCTCCAGGGGTAGACAAAGCACAAAGCGCCGACCCTTTCGGGTGGCGCTATCAGAAGCGAATGAGGTGAGGCCGAGCGCTCTGGCCTGAGGCCTTGAAGCCGGCCTCTGTGGCGAGGGAGCTTGCTCCCGCTCGGCTGCGCAGCAGTCGTAAATCAGCAGATGCGGTCTGACTGAAGCACCGCGGCGCATGGTTTTGGGGCTGCTTCGCCGCCCAGCGGGAGCAAGCTCCCTCGCCACAGGGAATTCACTGGCCACAGTTGGCATTCCAACCAAGGTGATCGGGTGGCAGAAATCGAGATCAGCCATCGAAGTCACCCAAATTGATGTTCAGCCGCCCGAGGCGGTACAGCAGCGTGCGCCGTGGCAGCCCGAGTTCGCGGGCGGCGAGGGTCTGGTTGCCGTCGTTTTTGCGCAAGCAGTCGAGCAGCAGACTGCGTTCGACCTGCTCCAGGCGTTCGCGCAGGTTCAGGCTGCTGTCTTCCGGCATGGCTTCCATGCGCAGGGAAAAATGCTCGGCCAGCAACTCGCCGCCCTCGCACAGCAGTACTGCGCGCTCGACCAAGCCCTTGAGTTCGCGAACGTTGCCGGGGAAGGCATAACCGGACAGGTGATCCAGCGCCGCGTCGGACCAACGCACCGCATCGCGCTGCAGAAACGCGCAAGCCTTGTCGGCGAAGTGCCGCGCCAGGTCGAGGATGTCGCCTTCGCGTTGACGCAGGGCCGGCAGTTCGATCGGGAATTGCGCGAGGCGGTAGTACAAGTCCTCGCGGAACTTGCCTTCGCTGACCAGCACCGACAAATCGCGGTGCGTTGCGGCGATGATCCGCACGTCGATCTTGTGGGTGTCGTTGGAACCCAACGGGCGGATCTCGCCCTCCTGCAATACCCGCAGTAACTTGGCTTGCAGGGACAGCGGCATGTCGCCGATTTCATCGAGCAACAAGGTGCCGCCGTTGGCCGCGTCGAACAGTCCCGCACGGTCGCGATCGGCACCGGTGAAGGCGCCCTTGCGGTAGCCGAACAGCTCGCTTTCCAGCAGGTTCTCGGGGAACGCTGCGCAGTTCTGCACGATGAACGCCTGGGACCGGCGCGGGCCGCAATCGTGAATCGCCCGCGCGACCACTTCCTTGCCGGTGCCGGTCTCACCGCGCAGCAGCACGGTGTAGGGGCTGTGCAGGACTTTGCTGATCAACGAGTAGGTCTGGCGCATCGCCACGCTCTTGCCGATCAGGCCATAACCGCTGGCGCTCGGGACGTTGAGTAGCGCCGGGCGTGTATCACCGGTCGGCTGACGCAAACGTTGCAGCAAGTGCAACTGACCGAGCACGAACGAGCCCAGTTGACCGAGGGAATCGGCAAACCCTTGCAGGTCGATCTGGCGGCGACTGGCGCACAGCAGCAAACCTTCGACAGCCTTCTGCTGATTGACCAGCGGCACGCACAGCAGCGACTGCCAGGGCGTGGCCTGGGGTGGCAGGAAACTGGTTTCGTGCAGGCTGCCGCTCAGCTCGCTGAGGCACACCACGCGGTTCTGGCACAGGGCGAATTGCAGCAGTTGTTCACCGTTGTAATCCGCCGGCAGGCTCGCCCCTTCCCGGGGTTGCAGAACGCCGTTCAGGCACTCGGCGTTCATCCCCAGGCAAGTGTGGGTCGCATCCAGCAGGTACAACTGCGTCAGCTCGCAACCGCTGAGCTCGGCCAGGCCGCGCACGAAGTCACCCAGCAGCACAGCGCTGTCCGCCGCCCGCGACAGGCTGGCGAACTGCGCCAGCAAGGCTTCGGCATAGACCAGCGGTTGCGGCACTTGAGTGAACATCACACCCACCTCAGGCGAACTCGCACGTCACGCTGGCATTGCCGTCGAGCGTCGCATGCACGCGCTTGAGGCTTTCACCGGTGGCCATCGCATCGAGCAAACGGTCGGCCACCAGCGGCAGCACATGCAGGTCGAGCAAGTGGTCGATCAGGCGTGCGCCGCTGTCGCTTTGAGTGCAGCGTTCGGCCAGGTGATCGACGAGGTCCTGGGAGTAAGTGAAATCCAGCTGACGGCGGTTCAGGCGCTCGCCCAGACGACCGAGTTTGATTTCGATCAGCTCGCGCAGCACCGGGCCGCCTACCGGGTAGTAAGGCACCACGCGCATGCGCGCCAGCAACGCCGGCTTGAAGTGTTTGCTGAGCACCGGGCGAATGGTTTCTTCGAGGACTTCGGCGGTCGGCCGCGCGCCGTCTTCGCAGAGTTCGCTGATACGGTCGCTGCCCAGGTTCGAGGTCATCAGGATCAGCGTGTTGCGGAAATCGATCTCGCGCCCTTCCCCGTCGTTGGCCACGCCTTTGTCGAAGATTTGGTAGAACAGGTTGAGCACGTCCGGGTCGGCTTTTTCGACTTCATCGAGCAGCACCACCGAGTACGGTTTCTGTCGCACGGCTTCGGTGAGCATGCCGCCCTCGCCGTAACCGACGTAGCCCGGCGGCGCACCGATCAGACGCGACACGGTGTGCTTCTCCTGGAACTCGGACATGTTGATGGTGGTGATGAAACGATCACCGCCGTACAACAAATCAGCGAGGGCCAGCGCGGTTTCGGTCTTGCCGACGCCGCTCGGGCCGACCAGCAGGAATACGCCGACCGGGGCATCAGGCTTGTTCAGGCCAGCGGCAGTGGCGCGCATCGAACGGTCCAGCGCATGCACCGCTTGTTCCTGACCACGAATACGGGTGCGCAGGTCGGTGGCGAAGCTTGCGACCTTGGCGTTGTGTTCGCGAGCCAGTTGCGCCAATGGCACACCGGTCCAGGCGCTGATCACTTCGGCGACCAGACGCGGGCAGACTTCGAAGCTCACCAGGCGTTCTTTGACCTGAAGCTCGGTCAGCGCTTTGTGAGTTTCGTTGAGCGCGGTTTCCAGGGTTTCAACGCTTTGCGCTTCGTCCACCGGCAACGTTTCGATCACGGTGCCTTCGGCGTCTTCCTCGACCGTGATGGTCGGTTCGACAGCAGCGGCTTCGCGAGCCTTGGCCAGTTGCTGACGCAGGTCCAGCAGGCGCTCGGCCAGTTCTTTCTGCTCGGTCCACAGCGTTTCGAGGGCGACCTTTTCGTCTTCGGCATCGGCCAGGCGATTTTCCAGAGCGTCCAGCGCTTCGTGATCGATCAGCAAACCGGCTTCGGCGTCACGACGCAGGGCCTGACGCTGACGGCCACCTTCGGCCAGTTCGCCACGCAGGCGCTCCAGGCTTTCCGGGGCGGCGGCGAGGCTGATGCGCACCCGAGCGCAGGCGGTGTCGAGCACGTCGACGGCCTTGTCCGGCAGCTGACGACCCGCGAGGTAACGGGCGGACAATTCGGCCGCAGCAACCACCGCGTCATCGCGCAGGTAGATGCCGTGGCTCTTCTCGTAGACCTGAGCCAGGCCACGCAGGATGGTCACCGCTTCGCTGACAGTCGGTTCGTGCAGTTGCACCGGTTGGAAACGACGGGCCAGGGCCGGGTCTTTCTCGAAGTATTTTTTGTACTCCGCCCAGGTGGTGGCGGCGATGGTGCGCAACTCGCCACGGGCCAGGGCCGGCTTCAACAGGTTGGCCGCGTCGGAACCGCCGGCGTTGCCGCCCGCGCCGATCAGGGTGTGGGCTTCGTCGATGAACAGGATGATTGGCTTTGGCGAGGCTTTGACTTCGTCGATCACGCCTTTGAGGCGACGTTCGAACTCGCCCTTGACGCTGGCGCCCGCCTGCAACAGGCCCATGTCCAGCGACAGCAGCTCAACGCCTTTCAACACTTGCGGCACTTCACCGGCCGCGATGCGCGAGGCCAGGCCTTCGACGATGGCGGTTTTACCGACGCCCGCTTCACCCACCACAATCGGGTTGTTCTTGCGGCGACGAGCGAGGATGTCGACCATCTGACGGATCGCGCCATCGCGGCACAGCACCGGGTCGAGTTTGCCGTCGCGAGCCTGCTGGGTCAGGTTGTGGGTGAAGCGCTCCAGCAGTGATTCGCCGGGCACGGCGGGTTTGCCGGTGGCCGGTTGTTCTTTCTGCGACAGGGCGAATTCTTTCAGGCGCTCGATGTTCAGCTTGGCCAGCAACGACTGATATCGGCTGCCGGCATAGCGCATCGGGTTGCGCAGCAATGCGAGGATCAACGCGGCCTGCTCGACCTGGCTCTGGCCCAGTTCGAGGTTGGCCACCAGCAACGCGTCTTGCAGCCACTGCACCAGTTCCGGGGCGAACACCGGGTTGCGCGAGGCGCTGTGCTCGACCCGCGATTGCAGCGCGGCGCTCAGTTCACCGGCGTCCACCTCGGCGTCCTGCAACGCCCGTGCGAGCAGGCCTTGCGGACGCTCCAGCAGGCCCAGCAGCAAGTCTTCGACGAGGATCTTGCTGCCGCCACGGGCGACGCAGCGTTCGGCAGAACTTTCCAGGTCACGACGGGTTTCGGCGTCCAGCGCCTGGATAAGTTGTTGCAGGTCTACGTTGATCATGTGTCATCTGTCCTTAATGAATTTTGCTGCCCAGGGTCACCACGCCGTCCGCTTTTTCGCGGCCCAGCCAACTGGTCCACCCCAGGCGACAGGCGTTCTGCTCACCGATGCGAAGTTCGCGGATTTCTTCCTGGCGCAGCACCAGGCGAATGTCGTAATCGAGCGGGTCACGCAGGGTGAACCGCACCAGCGCGCACAGCGGCTGGTAGCCGAAACCGATCGGCAGGAATTCGTGGAAGCGTTGCCAGTCAAGCTCGCGGATGTGAATGCGGAACTTGCCGCTGCGGTCGCGCACGTGCTCGCCCAGCACCAGGTCTTCGCCGAGCATGCTGTTGCCGCGACCGAGGCGATTGCGCTGCTCGTCGAGGATTTCGACGCGGCGCTCGATGCACTGCTCGATGGTCAACTCGGCGTGCTTGAAGTAGTAGCGCAGCACCGCTTCGATCAACGCCGCCGAGTGCGCCCGCAAGCTGAGCAGGCCGAGGTACGGCAGCAGGCGTTTCCAGTTCAGTTCCTGGGCCTTGCGGATCTCTTCGCCGCCGAGGCCGATCAGGGCAAACAGCTGCGCCGAAAACGGGTCGAGCGCGCCGCTCTGGAAACTCGCGCGGTAGCGATACTTTTGCCAGATCGGCAGCATCAGCCGTTGCAGGCGATGGTGGAACAGGTCGAGGAAATTGCGAGTCGGGTTGCCGTCTTCGCTGTCACCGAGCGCTTGTTCGCCATAAAACGCAGGCAACGGCGAACCGGAGCCGACCAGGCCGATCAGGTTGAAGCGCAGACGCGCGCGCCTCATCCCGTGTTCTTCGAAAAACTCCACGCGATCGACGTCGCTGCCAGGGAAACCCAGGCTCGGGTTGGCCTGGAATTCCAGCTGGTCGTACAGGTCGTCTTCGCTCAGGTGCGGGTGTGCATCGCGCAGCCGGTCAATCACCAGCAGCACGGCCTGAAACAGCGAGTACTCGCGTATTACCCGGGTCAGCCCGCTTAAAGCAGGGGCTGCAGGCCCATACGTGGTGTCCATTGGTACACCTCTCCCTGTGTGCTTTTTACCCGCAGCTCGTGGTACGAATTGAGACTGGCGTAAAGCGCGAAAAACTCGTTAAGAACCGAAGCGAACACGAACAGGTCGCCCTCGCCGATATACCCTTCCGGGTCGATGGTCAGCTCGGTGCGCAGCCCGCGAACCGGCAACCCTCGGTGCAATCTGTCGACATGCTGGTGCTTGATCGACTTGAGCCCGCCCAGCAGGCGTTTGCTGACTTTTTCCGCGTGTTGGTCGTAGTAGCGCGGCAGGTCGTAGGTTTCGAGAATCACCTTCAACGCGTTGACGTCGGCCAGCGACAGATAGTTGAGCGACATGTTGCTGATCAGCTTCCAGAGGAAGTCGCGGTTCAGCGGCGGCGCGAAACTCGACGTGGCCGGGGTGATGTTGCGGAAGCTCAAAAATTCCGGCGTCTCTTCACAGGCCATGCAGATGTCGCCGAGCTTGAGCTTGCGCGGCAGGTTCTGGTTGGTGCACATCAGCTCGATCGACAGGGTTTCATGGGCTTCGGTGTGGCGGATGCCGAAGCTCAGGTAGGTGTCGAGGCCGTCGTGCAGCAAGGACGAACGCTGGCGGATGCTGTAATGCGGACGGCTGTTGGGCACGTCGAAACTCGGGTCGTGCTCGAAGGATTCGAACGGCACGTACTCTTGATAACCGAGGCCGCCGGGCTTCCAGCCAGTCACGGTTTCCACCGAAAACACGCCGCAGTTTTCCAGGTCGTATTCGGCCGGCAGCAGCAGGTATTCGTCCTGTTTGCCGTCGAGGCGAATCGGCAGTGCATCGTGCTCGAACAGGTTGACGATCGGCGTGCAATAGAGCTTCACGTTGTCCAGGGTCGGACGCATCCGCATGATGCCGCTCTTGCGAATATCGAAGCGCAATTCAAGGCCGCGCATTTGCTTGAGGGTGTCTTCCGGCAATGCCTTGAGCAGGTCCAGACCGTTGATATCAACGAACAGGAATTTGTCCTGGAAAGCGAAATACTCCTGCAGGTAGCGATAGCCGCGGAAGGTGTTCAGCGGATACGGGATCAACGCTTCCTCTTCGGCAAAACCCACCGGCTGCACACGGTCGCCGGGCATCTTGAACGCCATCGGTTGACCGCTTACGCCGTTGATGGGCTTGCCGGCGCCGTCCAGCGGGATCAGCTCAATGCCTTCGAGGTTGCGCAACAGGCTCAGGTAAAGCATCTGGCTGATGTAACGCTCACCGGCAAAGTGCAGGCGCAGACGACTCAGCTCCAACTCGCCGAGGTGACCATCCGCGCTCATCTCCAGGCGCAGGCTCAACAGCGAACCGTCACCCTTCACCGAGTAATTCAGCGCGGCCAGATCCAGCGGCAACACCTCGGTCGGATAGCACGTACGGAAACGGCAACGCACATCATCGACCGGCACACTCTCGACCGGCGTATCACGCTCGACCCTCAACGCCGGCCCGGAACGCTTCAACGGATCGAACTGCAAAATACTGAATGCCGGCAGCGGCCGCATGTAGTTCGGCCACAGCAGTTGCATCAGCGAATGGCTCAGCTCCGGCAACTCGTCGTCGAGCTTCTGGCGCAGGCGCCCGGTCAGAAAAGCAAAGCCCTCCAGCAACCGCTCCACATCCGGATCTCGCCCGGCCTGACCAAGGAAAGGCGCCAACGCCGGGCTACGCTCGGCGAAACGACGACCTAACTGGCGAAGTGCGGTGAGTTCGCTTTGGTAGTAGTGGTTAAAGGACATGGGTGGACTGCCTGGTTTTGAATTTGGGTGAGCTAGATACGTGTTTTTGCTCAGTGGTCATATTTATGCGGGGGGCAAATTCAGGAAATAGGTGCCAATGCCGTGCATCACCGGTATCGCCATCAAGACAATGAACGTCAGCGACCTATGAAGCTTCGAGTTACGGCTTTTATTGCGTAGCCCAGTCATGGCTAGAATCAGCGATAAAATGGCCAACGTACCGAATAGGTCACTGTCAGCTAATACGGCCAGATAACCGCTCATCCCTTACATCCTCTTGAGTAAAACTTCCGTTGTAGAGCAGCAGTGGTTTCAGCCCCAAAACGACTACAGAAAAAAGGCTGCATTCACGCAGGCGGTAAGTTGGCATAATAACTGCCTACCACTTCGAGCAATGTAATGGACACCAGACACAAAAAAGTCAAAACCCGGTGCCACTTTGAGTTTCTAACCCTGACAAACAAGTTACCAATCGCCGCAAAAAAACAAAAAATCGCCAAAGTGCCAAACAAATCACTATCAGCCAACACTGCCAAATAGACGTCAAAACTCATTTTTTATTAAACCCCATGAAATTCCAACGATACAGTTGGAAATTTTTCAAAAAGTCCTCATCCGTAGAGCCTTTAGCCAGGTTTTTATAATTCCACCCAACAACCGACTTCTCATAAAATCCTTTTTCAATCGACATACCCGCATATCCATCATTCTGCGGATCAGCCATGTTAGAGCCAATCAATCTCTGAAATGTTGTATTAGGGCGGGTACTCCAACCACTAGTATTACCCTGCCTGATGTCAATTCTGGAAGTATTAATCCCGACTACGACTTGGATATGGTGCGCAACATCTCCAGGACGATCGAGAGCCTGCGCAAGGATGTCCCCGGGCATCAGGCTTTCTACTGCATCCACAGCCAGAGTATTTTCACCCACTTCCTGCATATCCGGAGCACCATAGGTCAACATGACCATTTCGCTAAAGCCGTACATATTGGAAGCGTAACGATCATGCTGCGCTGCGGTGTAATTCTCCATATTCCGGTAAGTTCTAACACCCGTTTTCAGCTTTACCGGCAATCCACGCTTAGACGCAAATTCGCATAAAACCCTCAGAGCAAAGTCTTCACACGTAAACTTATTATTTTTTACAGCGCCGTTTTTATCCCAATATTTTTCATTGATCAGTTTTTCCGCAATCAATGGTGCTTCGTCGTGATAAGCAGCAATATCTGCATCCGTCCAGAAAGCAGTCGTTTTCCAGAATACTTTATAGGTAACTTTTTTCCCGACGGGATCTGACTTTGGAGTTAACGCAATTGACCGCGCCATTAAGGTAGACAAAATTTCGGCACTCATACCGACGCTCCATCAATTGCGGCGTGAAAGTCAAAAGTTTCACCTTCTTTCCCCCCTACCAACTGGGTTCTGCCCATTGCATCACTTTGCCCGGAGATAACTTCGCCTTTGGCGGTTGTAATCTGATAAGGAATATCCTGAAGTGGATTTCCATCCTGATCTTCCATCACAACATGCTGACAACGGGAAAACAGCATCAATGGAACCGGCGGAATAAACGGTACCGGTGTATGCGAATTCCCGATAATCACTGTCCCGGACCCGGCCGTAACTTTATTGCCATGAGCACCAACGGAGCCCACGGTCGCCGCCGGTTTACCGTTAATCAAAACAGTCGTTGCAAGGTCGCCAACCATCGCACCACCACACGCCGAGGCATCGCCTTGGCGGGCGGCCGCGAGGCCGTCGAAGAACACGTCGCCGGAGCCGGCGGCGATCGGGTTGGTGCCGTGGCCGGGGAGCGGGCAAGCGGTGGGGTCGGATACGCGTGCTGCGGGTTTGCCGGACATCGGAGTCTCCTTAATTGACCTTTACTTGACCGCTGCCATCCAGGCGCGCGGCGAAACTGACCTGGCGCTTGAAACCATCAACTTCCAGCAGGCCTTCGATGCTGAAGGACAGGCGAAGCTGATCGTTGTCACGCGGCAGGGAGATGACACGCACGTTGCTCAGGCGCGGTTCGTAGGCTTCGATGAAGCTTTCGATGGCCCGGCGGGCCTGACTCAGGGAGTCGTGCAGGCTCAGGCGCATGTCATTGAGATCGGGTAGCCCGTAATCGGACAGCGTTTGCACGCTGCCCGCACGGGTGCTGAGCATCTTGGCCAGATGGGCAGCCACCGACGCCATGGCGGAAACCTCGCGGCTCCAGCCGACGCGTTTGTCCGCGTCGCCACCCAGGCGTTCGAAAAGGCTGCCGTATCCAGTCATGAGTCGCTCCGCTTACTCTTTGTCCAGCTTGCCAACCAGCGACAGGGTGAAATCGGCACCCATGTACTTGAAGTGCGGGCGCACGTTCAGGCTGACGCGGTACCAGCCCGGCTCGCCTTCAACATCGCTGACGATGATCTGGGCTGCGCGCAGTGGACGACGGCCACGGACTTCGGCGCTCGGGTTTTCCTGGTCGGCCACGTACTGGCGGATCCACTTGTTGAGTTCCAGCTCGAGGTCGGTACGTTCTTTCCACGAACCGAGTTGCTCGCGCTGCAGCACTTTCAAGTAGTGAGCCAGGCGGTTGACGATCATCATGTACGGCAGTTGGGTGCCGAGCTTGTAGTTCAGCTCTGCCGCCTTGCCTTCAGCGCTGATGCCGAAGAACTTCGGCTTCTGCACCGAGCTTGCGGAGAAGAACGCCGCGTTGTCGGAGCCTTTGCGCATGGTCAGGGAGATGAAACCTTCCTCGGCCAGTTCGTATTCACGACGGTCGCTAACCAATACTTCGGTAGGAATCTTGGTTTCGATTTCGCCCATGCTTTCGAAGTGGTGCAACGGCAGGTCTTCAACCGCGCCACCGCTCTGTGGGCCGATGATGTTCGGGCACCAGCGGAATTTGGCGAAGCTGTCGGTCAGCTTGGTGCCGAACGCGTAGGCGGTGTTGCCCCACAGGTAGTGCTCGTGGCTGTTGGCGACGGTTTCTTTGTACACGAACGACTTGACCGGGTTTTCTTCCGGATCGTACGGGTTACGCAGCAAGAAACGCGGCACGGTCAGGCCAACGTAACGGGAGTCTTCCGACTGACGGAAGCTCTGCCATTTGGCGAATTGCGGGCCTTCGAAGTGATCTTTCAGATCTTTCAGGTCCGGCAGACCGGTAAAGCTTTCCAGGCCGAAGAATTTCGGGCCGGCGGCAGCAATGAACGGCGCGTGGGACATGCAGGCTACGCTGGACACGTACTGCATCAGTTTCACGTCCGGCGAGCTTGGGGACATGTAGTAGTTGGCGATGATCGCGCCAACTGGCTGACCACCGAACTGGCCGTATTCAGCGGTGTAGATGTGCTTGTACAGGCCCGACTGCATCACTTCCGGCGAATCTTCGAAGTCATCCAGCAGGTCGTCCTTGGAGACGTTGAGGATTTCGATCTTGATGTTTTCGCGGAAGTTGGTGCGGTCGACCAGCAACTGCAGGCCACGCCACGACGACTCCAGGGACTGGAAGTCCGGGTGGTGCAGGATTTCGTCCATCTGGCGGCTGAGCTTGGCATCGATCTCGGCGATCATGCGGTCGACCATGGCCTTCTTGACCGGCTCGCCGTTGTTCTGCGGCTTGAGCAGCTCTTCGATGAACGCCGACACACCGCGTTTGGCGATGTCGTAGGCTTCGTCATCCGGGGTCAGGCGGGTTTCGGCGATGATGCTGTCGAGAATGCTGTATTCGCCGTTCTCGTTGCTCTTTTGCTGTGCTGCGCTAGTGCTCATTGTGTTGGCTTCCTTGGCTGATGGGGGCTCAGGCGTCCTGGGCTGCGGCGTTCAGGCCCAGCTCACCGAGTACGCGACCGCGGGATTCGTCGTCGGCGAGCACGCCTTCGATGGCTTTGCGGAACGCAGGCGCGTTACCCAGCGGGCCTTTGAGGGCCACCAGCGCGTCGCGCAGCTCCATCAGTTTTTTCAGCTCGGGCACTTGCTCGACCAAGGATGCCGGGTTGAAGTCTTTCATCGAGTTGACGCGCAGTTGCACGGCCAGTTCGTCGGCTTCGCCATCTTCCTGCAGACGGTTCGGCACGCTCAGGGTCAGGCTCAGTTCTTGCTTGGCCAGCACTTCGTCGAAGGTCATCTTGTCGATGCTGATCGGCTTGCGATCTTCGACTTTGCGTTCGTCCTTGCGGTGGGTGTAGTCACCGATTGCCAGTAGTTTCAGCGGCAGTTCAATCTCTTCCTGAGCACCGCCGGTGGCGGGTTTGAAGGTGACGTTGATGCGTTCCTTGGGGGCTACCGAGCCTTCTTTGGCCATGGCTTTTCTCCTTGCGGTTGTGGCCCTGGGGCCTATTCGAGTACCACTTCGAGATCGAGGTGGCACAGCCTGCGATAAATCTCTTCCTTGCGTTCACGCACTGCATGGTTCTGCGGTAACAACTCGCAGCAGCTATGCAGCAGGTGCAGCACTTCCAGCGCAAGATCGGGCTCCCAGGCGTGCAGGCCTGAGTCCTGTAATGTTTGGTCGAGGGTTTCGAGTTGGGTCTTGGCCAGTTCGTATTTCTTGGCCATGAAGCACAGCCGCGCGAGGGCGAACTGCCAGAAGAACCGAACCCGCCCGCCGTGGGCGCTTTGCAGGCCCTGCTTGAGAATCTGCACGGCGGCCTTGAGGCCGTCCTTGCGCAGAATCGGCATGACTTCTTCCAGGGCCAGTTCCCAGGCCGGCTGGGTATCGGCGACTTCGACCTTGCGCGGCGCACTGGCGCTTTGCAGGTGCGGCATGACGTGGGCGCTGATCCAGGCGCGGGTGGCCGGGTCGGCGAACGGCGCGCCGTCGTGGAAACGCAATTCGATAATGCCGGGCAGGCGCTGAACCAAAAGCGCGAAGTGGATTTCCACTTCGCGCATGGCCATCTCGGCGTTCAGCCCCTGAAGGCATTCCCAGACCATTCGCTGGCCATCGAACCAGAACGGCGCCTTCGCCAGGCTCGCCTCCAGCTCTACCAGCAGATCAGCGTATTTCCCTTGGTCGAAGCGGTCCTGATAGGCCTTGAGTTTGTCTGCCGGCACGCCACGCAGGACGGTGATCTGCTCGGCATTGCGCTCGGGCACCGCGTCGATGGGCAGCCACAGCAGCGTACGATTGAGGCGCAGGGCGCGCAGGTCGGTGGCTTTCTGCTTGAGCCACCAGGCGCACAACGGACGGGCGCTTTCCTGCTGGGCGCGCAGGGCCTTATGGGCTTCTTTCTCATTGTCGATCGGCGCGCCGGGGGTGAACAGCTGGGTCGCAGCCTGCTTGACCTGGGCCACTGCGGCGCCCACCACACCGGGCTCCGGCTGGTTATCGGCGGCGCGCTGAACCATGTTTTTCAAGCGGCGGGAGATCGGCAGCAGCAACGGCGCGTCATCGCCCAAGTGCTCGGTGCACGCGGCATCGAGGCCTTCCAGATGCTCGACCAGCCGGCGGAACAGCGGCAGCTGCTCTTTGATCGCAACGTTTTCGTTCAGCACCTGTTCAAGACGCGGCACCAACCAGCTGATGGCGGCGGAGCGGGTGCGGGCCTTGTTCGGGTGAACTTCGGCCCAATGGTTTTCACAGAGATGGTGCAGCAAACCGAGGCCGGCCAGCAGCCCCTGGAAGGATTCGCGCTGGTACAGCGCCCAGGTCAGCCAAGCGCCGACACGCAAATCCTTGGATTGAGTGCGCAGCAGGTTTTCGCTGTTTTCACGGATTTTCAGCCAGTCGATCTGACCACTTTCGTGCATGGACTGGGCTTTGGCCAGTTCGCTTTCCAATGCCTCGTATTCGCTCGAAAAGCGAACATCCTCGCCCGCGAAACTCTCTTGGGAAACAGAGGCTTTTGCGAGTTCAAGGTAATGAGCGGAAAGTTTGCTTGAGTAGGACATCCATGGCCTTTAATTAGGATAACGGTCATGCGGCCATTGCAGTTGCAATGGCGCCGGACAGTATCAAAGAGCTGCGATGAGCCTCATCCAATTGAGTTCGCACCCTTTCAAGTGCGCGCATCCTAATCACAATGATGGCCATTAGCAAGCATCCAATTAAACAATAAAACGGCGGCTTCTCTATTGCATGTAGGAGAAAGCCCTATATGTGACAGGGGATTCCCTGACGTTGACTTTAACCCTCCCATCTCGACGCATTGCCCCCGAAACCATTGGACCAGAGCGGTTTATCAAACCCGGTGACAATCGCTGAACATTCACGTTCTGAAGCGGAACGCAGCATGACAAAATTAAAAAATGAAAAATGTAGGAGGTTTCCGAAAAGTTACAGTCATCTATGGACATAGCAGTGACGGACAATAAGCAATACAAGGTTCCGTCAAAATGATGGCGCCTTGTATTTGATCCACTTCTCTCCAAATACATATTCTGTTCGCCTCAAATTTCTTACAAAAGTATCGAAAGCCCTTCGCGCATTGCTGACGCAACATTCTGAAACGCGGAAAAGTCTTACGTACTTTCTGGAGGCGTCCGACATCATTCTTTTGTTCGCTTGTAAGCGTGCCGGGTAGTTTGCGCCTGTTCCAACTCGGCATCCCCTATGGAAGCTGGCAGGGATGTAAATTGGCGTTGAGCAGAATGGCGGATAATCCGCAGTTGCCGGTGAAGCGAGCGCTGGATCATTTGCCAGTGCAGGAGATGGCGGCGCATAGCGCCCAAGCGTAGCCAGTACAGATCATTCCCACGCAGCGCGCGGGAATGATCAAAGCCCTACAGAAAACTCAATCAAACATTCGGGCAAGGTACCGGTGCCCAGTCGCCCAGGTCCGGGTTCTTGCACATGCTGTTGACCTGAGTGGTGCCTGCGCTGGCGACTTGCTTGCTTTCCGCCTGTTTGGCTTGTGCGGTTTGCAGGGTTTTCTCGGTGGTGACCGCTTCTTTCGGCACGGTTGGCAGCACCGGTTTTTTCGCCGGTTTCACCGCTTTCTTGCTCTTGGTCGGGGTCACGACCGGTGTGGTGTCGGCGGTCGCCACGGTGACCACGTCAGTGCGCTGCACGCCTACTTGCTGCAGGTCTTTTTCGTAGGCCTGGGTGTAGTTGTTCAGGTCTTCGCTGGCTTTACCGTTCACCGCGACGATCAGGTCGTTGGACTCTTTGAGGCCGGCGACGATTTCTGCCAGGCGCTTGCGGCCCTCGGTGTCGTTGACGGTCTTGGCCTTGCGGTCGGCGACCAGTTTGGTGAACGCGCTCTGGTAGCACTGTTGAGAAGCCTTGGCGTACGCGGTGCTGCGGTCGATGTCGGCGGCGCTTTTGTTGACGTCGGAGGCGTAGGACGCGATGCGCTGGTTGTCATCGGCGATCTGCTTCTGACGCTCGTTGTAGTAACCGACCGCGCCGCCCGCCAGGGCACCGCCTGCTGCACCGATGGCGGCGTTGCGGCCACGGTTCTCGGAATCGGTCAGGGCGCCCAACAGTGCACCGCCGACAGCGCCAACCGCCGCACCGGTAACCACCGACTTGGTCATGTTCGAATCGGTGGCGCGCAGGTGCTGCACCGGCTCGTAGCAGTTCGGGTAGTACTCGACCTTGGTGCTCGAGGCGACCTTGGACGTCGGCGACGTAGCGCAACCGGTCAGTACGGTGCTGAAGCCGACGGCAATCAGCAGCAGATGACGCTTGGAAACCGAAGCAAAAGCTTTACGGGAGGAAAGCATAGTTGTGTTCTCGTTTAAGTTTGACCAGCTCAGCACGGCCCATCGCCGCCTGAGTCCCTTCCAAGCTCGCTGTACAACGAACGATCAAGACCGCTGAGCGTTCGATGCGAGCAATTCCTTCAATATCGCCGCCGGATCGGCTCGTCGTTGCTGACGATAATCACCGACATGGCGAACGAATAACGTCGCGCGCGTCACCAGGCTCTTGCCCAGTACCGGCTTGCGCTCCAACTCTTCCTTGATGCGTTGAAACTGCGCCTGGATCACGGCATCGGTGTAGCGCGTGCCAGTCGCCAGGTTGTCGATGTAGATCGCCACCGCGCCGTCCAGCGCGCTGCGGCCGTTGTCGATGGCCATGGCGAACAGCTTGGCGCTGGCCTCGTCCTTGGCGTCCACGGCCTGCTGGCGACTCTTCTGCAAATTGGTCAGGCGAATGTTGTAGTTGTTGACGGTCTCGGCCACCAGGGCCGCCGACTGGATCAGGTTGCCGGCCGCTTCCTCGCGCTGTTGGGCGATGAGCGAGACGTTGCGCTTGAGCTCTTCGTTGACCAGCCCCAACTCGGCTTGCAAACGCGGATCGACGCTGGCGGCAATGATGCTGTCCAGGCGTTTGGTCGGGTCCTGGGCGTCATCGATGGCATCGGTCAGCGAAGCCAGCCGACCTTCTTTCTGCCATTGGGCAAACAGTTCCTTGTAGCGCGAACGGGGCGCCGACAACGCACCAATCGCGACCCGGAACCCGGTGGTTTCGTTGTGTTGCTCGGTGCCGTCGGCGGCGAACAGCGAGTACTCGCGGCGCATCCCGGTGAACAAGGTGCCCTCGCCTTCCAGGTAATTGCCGCCCTTGACCACGAAGCCGCCGTAGGTGCCCTGGCGGCGTCCGGCGTGCACCAGCTGGAAGGACTCCTGGACCATTTCGGCGGCGTTGCCGATCACGTCGAACAAGCCAATGGGGTTTGGCAGTTTGGTACCGATCGGCATCAACCGCGCGGCCTGACCGGTGCCGCCGGCGACCTGATTGAAGACCGCCCAATCGGCCAGCGGTCCGTCGCTTTCGCTGCCGTCCAGGCGCCGGGGAAACAGGCGCCCTTCCAGGTCCTGACGGCTGACGGCCTGCCCGCCACGGGCAGCAAATTCCCATTCGACTTCGGTCGGCAAGCGCACAAAACCCAGCCCGCCCTCCTCTGCCGAGGTGCCGCGACCGCTCACCGGCAGCAGGTCCTTGTGGTATTTCATCAGCCAGGCGCTGTACACCGCCGAGAAGCGTTCCGCCTCGAATCGCGACAGCTTCACCTTGGGCAAACGCCCGGCCATGCCTTGCGGAATTTCAGCCTGCAACGCCTCGCAGGCTGGCGCTGGTTCACCGCTGGCCAACGATTGCGCCTGGGCCATGACCTGCGCGTATTGGCGGGCGGTGACTTCGTATTTGCCGATGAAATAGAGCATCGGTTTGAGCGGGGTGTTGGCGTCGGTCTTGGGCATCAACGGGGTGATGCTTTTACTCCAGTCCTTGGGCAGATCCTTGAGGGTGAACTGGCCATTGATGAAGTCCCGGCGATAACCGGAAATGAACGACTGCTGATAGCCGGCCTCGCCTTCGCTGAACGGGTAACCGAGGCTGATCTCGCGGTCGTCCAGACTGCCCTGGGCCAGGATGTAGACGTAACGGAACACCATCTGCCCTTCGCACGGCAGCGGCAGGCTGACGTCATCGGGCAACGGCTTGGGGTTGTCCAGCTTGTCGGTGCCTTCATCAGCCCAGACCATGCCGGCCAGGCTCAGCGCCACGGCGGCGCCCAGTAACTTATACATCTCGGATTCCTTCACACGCCTGGATACGCGCCACTCGCCAGCCACCACAGACTGCCGCCACGGCACTGACGCCGAGCACTGCCGCCAGGGCCAACGCGTAGTGACGCGCCAGCAGATGGCTGGCGTACTCGCCCGGCATCTGCGCAAATAAATGGTTCAGGCCCGATTGCGCCAGGCCATACAGCCCGGCACTCAACAGGGCGGCAAGGCCGGCGCTGTACAGCGCCTGCACCACCACAAACAACAGCAACGCCGCCGTGGAAAACCCCAGCAAGCGCAGCACCGATAACGCTCGACGCTTGCGCTCGACCGCCGCCAGTGCCCCGGCAAAAATCGCCGCGAACGCTCCCGCCACGGCTAATCCGGCGATGATCCAGAACACGATCGACAGGTTGCGGCTCAGCGATTGCACTTGGGCGATGGCCTGGGCCTGGGTCGAGACCAGCAGGTTCTGCGCAGCGAAGTACTGGCGCAGCGGTTCGACATCCTTGAGGCTGCGGGCGTACAGGCGAAACGCCGGATATACCCGCTGCTCCGTCGCGCCCACCGCATCACCTGGCCAATCGAACGCAGGCACGGCGCGGCCGTCCCGGTAATCTTCAGCCGCTTCCAGTAACGTCAACGGCGCGAACAATCCGTCCCTGGCGAAGGCTTCCAGCGGCAGAACCTGCAGCACCTGAACGCGAGTGCGCTGCGCCTCGCCACGACCGGCCACCTGCCGGCCAAAACCGGCCTGTAACCAATCACCGGCCTTGGCCCCGAGCTTTTCGGCGGCGGTCTGGCTGAGCAGCACCTGATCCAGCCCTTGGGGTACCGGCAGACTGCCGAGCAACGGATCGTTGGCGGTGGTGGGGATCATTTCCACAGTCACCGTCGAAGCGCCTGCGGTCAGATCCGCTGTCGCGGCAATCTGCCGGGTGCGCGGCAAGGCGAACGACACGTCGCTGCGCTGGCTCAACTGCTCGATAAACGCGGCACTGAACCGGCCGCCACCCAGGGGGATGATCTCCCGGGTGGCCGGGTCGTTTTCCAGGCGCTCGGTCAAACTGCTGACCAGGCCGAATTTCAAACCGAACAGCACCAGCAGCGGCGCGATCACCGCCACCAGCGCCAATACCGAGCAGGCCGACAGCCAGGCATCGTTGCGGTAATCCTGCCAGGCCAGGGAAGCCACCAGCGCGCCGCGCATCAGCAGGCCTCCCCAAGGGTGGCGGTGACACCGCCATCGACGTCGCGATGACAACTGATGCGTCGCACCTGCAAACCGCTGGCGCGGGCCAGTGACTCGTCGTGGGTGGCAACGACGCAGCACACGCTGTGTTCACGAGCCTGGGTCACCAGTAACTGCATCACGCGTTCCGCGTTCAGCGGATCGAGGGCAGCGGTCGGTTCATCGGCCAACAGCAGGCGCGGCCCATGGGCCAGGGCGCGGGCACAACTCACCCGTTGCCGTTGGCCGACGGACAAGTCGCACGGTCTTTTGCCCAGTTGATCGGTGATATCCAACGCCCCGGCCAGGCGATCGACGCTGCCGTCGTCTTTCAAGCCGAGCAGTTGGCGCGACAGGTCGATGTTGCCGCGCACGTCCAGAAAATCCAGCAGGCCACCGGTTTGCAGCACGTAGCCCAAGTGCCGGCTGCGCAGGTTCGCCAAGGCACTTTGCGCATCTGCGCGCCACAGCCCGGCAATGTCCGTCGTGGTTTGGCCGGACGCAAAATCAAACTGCCCGGCCCGATCCGGCGCCAGCACCAGCGCCAGCAAATCGAGCAACGTGCTTTTGCCGCAGCCACTGGGACCGACCACCGCCAGTTGCTCACCGGCACGCAGTTGCAGCCGTGGAATCACCAGGCTGTAGCGCTGGCTGCCGGCGCCCCGGCTTTTGTGCACTGCGTTCATGTTCAGCATCACGGCAGCGTCGACAATGGAACGCGGTACAAGGCATCACCCGGTTCGGCATCGCCGAAACGCACCCAGTTGGCCAGGTCGTTGTGGAAGGTTTCGTAGAGGCGGATTTTCGAGTCCAGCTCGTCGATAAAGTCCTCCTGCTCGGCCACGCTCAGGGAAAGCCACAAATCCTGGGTCATGTTCAGCGACTTGCTGCGATAAGGCAGTCCTTCCAGGTACTCCCCCAAAACTCCGCCATCGGCCAGATTGCCGCCCTTGCGCAAGGCCGAGGGATCGCGGCTCATGTAGGCACTGGCACTGGCGATTTCCTGGAAGAAATTCTTCGGTGAGGTCTGGGTCTTGCGGGCGGCGTCGACGATCAGTTTCAGCGATTGCTGCAAGTCGTTGAGCTGCAGTTTGGTCAGCATCACGCACACCTGGAACGCCGGCAGTGCCGGGTTGGTCAGGTCGCGGTCGGCGGTCCAGGCGCTGACCAGTTGCGGCGCCTGGCTGGCGGCTTTTCGCCCCAGGAAGTCCATGTGCATCGCGTAGCCGACGGCCGCCGATTTGTCGGCCAGGCTCGGCGCAGCGCTCAGCAGCGGCACGGTTTGCGACTTGTTGCTGCGCACCTGATGCACCAGGTCGGCAAACACCGAACCGATCTCGTCCACCCGTTCACCGAACTTGCGCACATCGGCGCCCGGCACCGGGATGTACAGATCGCCGATCTGCGGGTTGGCGTCGGCGGTCAGGGTGCGATACTGACTTTGCGCACCGCCATGGGTTTTCTTGCCGGCATCGCTAAGCAGGTGCAAGGCGTAGATTTTGATCTGTTTGCCCAATGCGGCCTGACGCACTTCGGCCTCGTTCATTTGCGTGGCGGCATACGGGTCGTTCTTGCGCAACGCACCGGCATCGGTGACCAACAGAATCAAGCGTCCGCCATAACCGGACCAGTCCATGCCCTCGACCGCTTCCATCACGCCGGCAAACGCATCTTCATTGAACGAATGGCTCGAGACCGTGGACGCCTTGACCTGCCGCGCCAGGTCCATGAAGCGCTGAGGGTCGCGGCCCTGGTCCAGAGTGATCAAGGTTTTGGCGACGTATTCCAGGCCCGGGGTTTTCTGGATGCTGTTTCGAAACCCCACCAGGCCAAAGCTGACACTGTCCAGCTCGCCCCGCTCGGCGATGCGGGTTTGCAGTTGATGCACCACGTCACGGACCTGATCGATGTAGGGCTGCATGGACACCGTGGTGTCGACGACCAACACCACAGCGGTGCGAAATGCATCGGCATTGGCGGCGCTGATCGCAGTGTTGCCGACAGTGGCCTTCGGTGCATTGCCGGGGTCGATGGACGCCACGTTCAGCAACTGCACCGGCTGGCCGTTTTCATCGAAGCTCTCGCGCGAATCAAAGATTGGCAACAGATAAAACTGGTTCTGCGGCACCGCGCTGGCGGCCGGCTCCAGGGCCAGCACCTGCTGATTGTCTTCACGGTTCTGCTGGGCCTTGAGCAACAGGTTTTTTGCAGCCGACGGATCGGCCAGCAGCCGCTCCACTTCGCCGGGCTGACGCAGGAACATCACCGGCGCACGGCCGGAGCGTTCGGTGAACTTGAGCACCAGGCTTTGCTTCCAGTCGCTGACTTGTTCGGCTGGCAACCAGCCGTCACTGCGCCCGTCGGTGGCGGCGCCGACGCGTAGCCACGGGCTGCCGGCCACCTCTTGGCGCTGATAGACGTACAGCACGGAAAACGCCGGCAAGGCCTTGTCAGGTGCTGCCCCCGGTTCACTGGCGAGTTTCGCTCCCGGCTTGCTGAGCACCCGCTGGAACAAGGTTTTTTTGCCGGCCATCAGCAGCGGGCGCTGACCATTATCGACGTCTGTCGCCACAGGGGGGGTCACCGGTGGCGCCACGGCTGGCGGCGGTGTTTTGACTGGAGGCACTGAAGCCACTGGCACCTTGGCGTCCGCCTCGACGTCACCGGACAGCCACCAATATCCCGCGCCGCCCAAGGCCAGCACCACGGCTACCGCAACAGCGGCAAGCGCGAACACCGGTCCCTTGCGCTGCTCCGAGGCCGGGGATTGCGGCGTCGACTTCGCCGTCGGCGCAACAGGCTTGGCTTGGGGTTGTGGCTGTGCAGGGCTCGTCGGAATGTCGATAGACACCGGCGTCAGTCCCGCCAGGTCATTGTTCATTGGAAGGGGCAACGGCCGGATCGTGGTCGCTTCAACCGATTCCCCGGGCAGATTATCCAGCGCCTGCAACAACGCCTTTGCATCCGGGAAACGCTCGGCCGGATCCTTGGCCAACAGCTTGCGCAGCACCTCTTGATAACGGCCGTGGTGCACCGGCAGCTCCGGCATCGGTTCGGTCAAATGCGCCAGGGCCGTAGAGAGCGCGTCGTTGCCGGTGTACGGCAGTTTGCCGACGAGGATTTCGTAGAGCACCACGCCCAGGGCATAAAGATCGGCCCGGCCGTCAATGTCCTGGCCGCGCGCCTGTTCCGGGCTCATGTAGCTGGGCGTGCCGACGGCGAAACCCGCTTGGGTGAACTGGGTGCGGTCGTCCAGCGACTTGGCGATGCCGAAGTCCGAGAGCACCGCTGTGCCATCGGCGCGGAACAGAATGTTCGCCGGTTTGACGTCGCGATGAACCAGCCCCAGACCATGGGCATAGCCCAGCGCCGAGGCGATCTGGCGGATGTAGATCAGGCCCTGCTCCGGCGTCAGGCCGGCGGCAATGCGCTCCTTGAGCGTGCCATTGGGCAGGTATTCCATGGCCATGTAATACAGCTCACCGACATTGCCGATGTCATGGATGGTGACCGTATGCGGGTGAGACAGGCGCGCCAGGGTTTTGCCTTCGCGCAGGAAGCGCTCGCAGAAACTCGGATCGGCTGCCAGCGCGGCGGCCATGACCTTCAACGCCACCTTGCGCTCCAGCGAGCGTTGGGTCGCCAGGTAAACGCTGGCCATGGCGCCCTCACCGATCTCACCGTCGATGTCGTAGCCGGGGATCAGAATGTTCGCGGTGAGGTTCATGAAGGCACCTTCACGACGATGACGGTGATGTTGTCCGGAGCGCCGCGCATCAGGCCCAGGGACACCAGGCTGCTGGCGATTTCCCCTGGCTCGTCGTGGCCCAGCACCTCGCGGATCTCATGATCTTCAACGGTTTTGTTCAGCCCGTCGCTGCACAACAGGTAACTGTCGCCGGGCTTCAACAGCAACTCGACCATCGCCAGCTCCAGCTGTGCCTGGACCCCGATGGCGCGGGTGACAATATTGGACCGCGGGTGCACCCGGGCTTCGGCTTCACTGAGCAGGCCGCTGTCCTGCAGATCCTGGACGTAACTGTGGTCCCGCGAGATGCGTTTGAGCCGGCCGTCACGCAGGCGATACAAGCGGCTGTCACCCGCCCACAAACACACCCCACGCAAGTCACGCGCCGCCATCACCACCACCGTACTGCCCATCATGGTCACGCCGCGGTTGGCGGTTTCTTCACGCACGGCGGCGTTGACCCGCAGCAGGTCGGTTTTCAACGCCGCGACGTATTCATCCAGCGAACGGCCCACAGCAATGCTACGCAGACTGTCGACAATCAGACTGCTGACGTAGTCGCCCGCCGCGTGCCCGCCCATGCCATCGGCGACCACCCACAGGCCTTTTTGCGGCAGGTCCAGGCAAGCGTCTTCGTTAACCTGGCGGACCATGCCGACATGGCTTTTGCTTGCAGACTTGAGGGTCCTTCCCACGTTTGAACACATCTACACAACACCTTCTTGGCCGAGCAAAAATTGCGCAAAGTCAGCGGCGGCCGGCAGGCCCTGGCACCGCAATAAACCGGGGGCGATGCGCTCCGAACCCTGGCCCCACCACACACTGGCCCCTTCGCAGGCCTGTTCGGCGAGGGCGATCATTCGCGCCTGCGGATCGGTGACATCAAAGCGGTGCAGACCGGCAAAACGGCTGCTCGGGGTGCGTCGCAGATAAGCCGGGCTGCCCAGCGCCTCCAGTCCTGCACCGAAGGCCTCGAAGCTTGCCTCCACGTTCAAGGTGCTCAACAGCAATTGCTCGACCTGTTCAAACCAGCTATCCGAACCGCCTATCACCGACGCAGGATCAGTGTCGTGATCCAGCAGCACCGCAACGGTCAGCGGAAAATACCGGCCAACCCGATCAATGCTCGGCATCACCACCCCCACGGCGGCCTGCGGCCCGCACACACCGGGCGCGACCATAAAGCGCCACAGCGGACTGACCAGATAGGCATTCAGCCAACGGTCGCCAAGGCTCTGGCTGGCGAGCAACCCCGCCGCCAGCCACGAATCCCAGGGGCCGATAAAACTCTGCGGCAAGCCACGGCTGACAAAGTCCCCGCGACTGGCCAACTTTCCATAGAAGCCCGGCGTGCTCATAAGCGCTCCGGCAGGCTGAAACCGCTGAGCACACGGCTCTTGAACGGGTTGAAGGCGCTGTTGGCCCGTAGCTCATAAGAGGCGCTGGCGCCATCGACCCGCAACCGCAGGTTGAAGCGGTCCGGCGAGTTGCCGGCGGTGAGATCCGATTGCTCGAGCAGGCGAAACCAGGCCCAGGGCCCGTCCAGGGTGATGCCGGACCGACCGCTGGCCGTGGGCGGCATGATCGAGATCCGCACCACGCCGATGCTGCCGGGGTTGGGCCATTGCATGGCGGTCGGACGGCTAGGTCCGTGGTCGTAGCTCAATTGCTGGCCGTCGAGGTCGAGCAAAAACTGAGTGATGGTGGAATCCATGGCCACGGGCTTGAGTTCGAAGCGCACCATCGGCTGGGTACCGCCGGAACGGAAAAACGCATCCCGGATGGTCGCTGCCCGCTGGAAGGTTTGCAGCACGCCCGGGGCGATGCCGAGCTTCTGCGCGGCGCCCGGTTGCCAGCGCCAGGCCTGGGTCGAGGTATCCACGTAGGGCTGCAGGTATTTGCGGAAGTAGTTGTCCATCACCCCGCCCACGCCGAAGAACTGACCGAAGTCGTCGAGGGTCGCGTCCCGTGCACTGCCTGGCGACATCGGATAACGCCCGGCCAGGGACTGGCGATAGATGTTCACCACTTCGCTGGTCCAGGCCGCGTTCAGTTGATTGCGTACTCCACCCATCATGCTGTTGGTGGTGGAGTTGACCACCGACTTGACCAGGCCCTGCACCAACGCCGGTTGACGCTCGGCGTTGAGGCTGACCCGCGTCGCCGCCGCTGCGGCCTGGTTCTTGGCTTCGCCAAGCAAGGCGTCGCCGCTGGCACCGACCATGGCGCTGACCTGCACATACAGGGCGTTCATGTCGGCCAGCAGGCCGTCGATGGCTGCCGGCTCGCCTTCGTTCTTGCTGACGATGCGGTTGAGTTCGGCAAAATGCGCGGTGACTGGATCGTCACTGGCCTCAGGCGTGTTTTGCATCGCCTGCTCCTGGCCGAGCAAAGTGCCCAGGCGCTCTTTGAGCTTGTCGACCCCGCCCTCCACCGGCGCGCCCTTGGCGGCCAACAGGCGTTCTTCCTGTTGCAGGTCGGTTTCCTTCGCCACCGCCACCAGCAGTTTTTTCAACGGCGAGGTCGGCCCGGAAATCACCCGCAGCACATCGGCGGCCTGGGCCACGCTGGTGATCGGCACGAAGTCGATATCAGCCAACAAGGCGTCCCACTGGCGCTGGTAATCCTGGAAATACAAACGGCGTACATCGGCAGCCAGGCTGGCGACGTTCTGTTGTTCTGCCTGATCGCGACCGAGCACCCACTGCTCCTCGGCCAAGGTGCCGGTCTGGTTCAGGCTGGTGAGCAAAAACCCTTGGCGGTAACCCTTGGCCGTGAAGAAGCCACTCAAGGGGTCGCCCAGCGGCTTGCCGCTCTTGCGGCTGAACACCAGCGCAGCATCGCGCCCGGCCGCTTCGTTAAGACGAAAGTCCGCAATGCCGTCCGGCAGTTTCTGCCGTTTGATCCGGTCGTAGACACGCTGGGCCACCGGCAGCTGTTGCAACTGCCGGCGCAAATCGTCGATCAGGCGTGGGTCGAGACGTGCGGTGGGCGGATGGCGTTCGAACAGCGCCTGCAAGTGCTCACCGAGGGCAACGCGCTGCTCGGCCGGCAAGTCGCGCGGCAGGCTGCGGTCCCAGTCCAGGGCGATCCATGCCTTGATGAAATCAGCATCGTAATGCTCGCTGTCGGCGAGCATCAGGTAGGCCTTCAAGCCTTCGTAAAGGAAGTCCGAATTGCCGCCGCCGTGCAGTTGCTCCTCGATACGCGTGAGCAAGCGCGGCGCGAAGACCGCGATCAACAGCTTGCGATAAACGCTGCCGGACTCGGCTTCAAGCATGTCGCCCTGATACAGACCCAGGCCTTCGGCCCAGTTCGGCGCATCATCGGCCAAGTGCTTCACTGCGTTGAGCAAGGGCAACACGGCGAGCACGTCCCGCTGGGCCGGGCTGAGGTTCTGCACGGCCTGGCCCAAGGGCACGACTTTCTGATCGACTTGCGCGATATACGCCTGATTGGCGCGATAGCTGACCCACCACAAGGTCCCGACCACCAGCACCAAGGCTACGGTCGAGGCCAGCACGCCCTGGGCGATCCACTTGCGTCGACGTTCGACTTTCGGATTGACACCCACCAGCCCACGCTCGGCAAAGGCCACGGCGCTGAAGAGCTTTTCGATGAAGTAACTGCGCCCAGTGCCGTTCTGGCGCACCAGGTGCTGGCGGTCCAGGTTCATGCTCTGGGCCATGGAGCCGATCAGCCGGTCAATCGGGCTGCCTTCCTGGGTGCCGCTGGTGAAATACACCCCGCGCAACAGCGCCCGCTCTTCAAAGGCGTTGGGTTTGAACACGCCCTCAAGGAAGCTTTGCAGGCAATCCTTCAACGCGCCGAACTGCTGTGGAAAACCGTAGATCAGATCGCGTCGCGCCGGGTCGCGTTCCTGCTGCAAGCGCTCCACCAGCCGATTGTTCAGGCGTTGCTCCAGACCGGCGAATTCGCTTTGCAGATGGGCCAGCGGGCTGTCATTGCTTTTGCCGTCATCCAGAGCGAAGGTCATGCCCCAGACCTGGGCTCGCTCTTCCTTGCTCAGGGTGTCGAAATACTCCATGAACCCAGGCACCAGATCGAGCTTGGTCAGCATCAGGTAGATCGGGAAACGCACACCCAGTTGGGTGTACAGCTCCTGAATGCGCAGGCGTATCGCAGCGGCATGGGCGGCGCGTTCGGCATCGCTGTCCAGCAACAGGTCGGAGAGGCTGATGGCGATAAATGCACCGTCGATCGGGCGACGGGCCCGCTGTTTTTTCAACAGCCCCAGAAAGCCCAGCCATGCGGCCTTGTCGACCGTCGCGTCGCTGTCCTGAGTGGTGTAGCGGCCTGCGGTGTCGAGCAGCACAGCCTGGTCGGTAAACCACCAATCACAATTGCGCGTACCGCCGACGCCGCGCACCGCACCGGCGCCCAACTGCGCGGCCAACGGAAAATGCAGACCGGAGTTGACCAGCGCCGTGGTCTTGCCCGAACCCGGCGGGCCGATGATCACGTACCACGGCAATTCGTAGAGATTGCGTCGTTCGTCGCCGCCCAGCTTGGCTTTCTTCAACAGCGTCAGGGCTTCGTCCATGCGCTGGCGCAGGGTTTCGAGCTCTTCGGCCGTAGCGATGCTGGTCGGGTCCGGCGGGGTTTGCGCCGCCAGGCTGCGCATGACTTCGGCGGCCTGACGGCGGGCCTGGATGATGCGAAACACTCGATAGGCGATCCACACCGCGAACAGCAGAATGATCAGCGCCCAGCGCCGGCCTTCGGGCACCAGGAGCTCAAGCAGCGGCCCGACAAACCAGATGATCAGGCTCAGGGCGATCAGCCCCAGCAACGGAATGACCCAGCGGGTCATAAAACTGAAAAACGCCTTCACTCGACCCCCTCCGCCAACACTGTGATTTCGACCCGACGATTGCGTGCGCGGCCCTCGGTCGTAGCGTTCGAGGCCAGCGGTTCGGTGTCGCTGCGGCCTTCGGCGCTGAAGCGCTCGGGCTGGCCGGTCTTGGCCGAAAGGATTTGCAGCACCGAAGTGGCCCGCGCCTCGGACAACGCCCAGTTCGATGGAAACCTCAAGGTGGCAATCGGGCGATTGTCACTGTGACCGGTCACCCGGACCTGGCCCTTGACCTTGCGAATGGCATCGGCGATGCGCAGCATCAGCGGCTGGAAATTGTCGACGATACTGGCGCTGCCCGAGGCGAACAGCTCATCGCCACGGATGGTCACCACTGAACGGTCAACGGCATCTTCCACGGCCACCCGGCCAGCCTTGATTTCATCAGCGAGAAAACCGGCCAAGCGTGGCCGCTCGACCAGTTTCGGCTGCACCACCGGACGGTCGATGGCCTGCACCGGGATCTCGCCCAGCGCATGAATGTTTTTAAACACCGGCTCGGCATCGGCGGCCAGTTTCAAGCGCAGGCCGAACACCAGGGCCAGCAGCAACGCCACACCGATGGCCACCGCGATCCATGGCGGCATGAATTGCGCCAGTCGATCGCGCGCCACGGTCACGCCGCGCCAATGGGGCGACAGTTCACGCTCATATTCGCCACGGGCGCTGCGGATAACCGCACTGGTGCGCTCACGCAACGCCTCCAGTTGGCTGCGACCATCATTCATGACCCGATAACGCCCTTCGAAACCCAGGCACATGCACAGGTACAACAGCTCCAACAGATACAAACGTTCGCGGGGGCTTTGCAGGCAATGTTCCAATAGCTGGAACACCTTCTCCCCGCCCCAGGCCTCGTTATGCACGGTAATCAGCAGGCTCTGTTTGCCCCAGTCACCGGTGCCGCCCCACGGCGTACTCAACACCGCTTCATCCAGGGCGGTGCACAAGGCGTAGCGGGCCAGCAACACATCGTTGCGCACCACGCCGGCGGCCTCGGCGCGCTCCTCGAACTGGCGCAGGTAGGCCAGTAGTTGCGCCCGCAAACTCGCCGGTGCCGGGTGGGCAATGGTGTTGCGCAAGCGGGTCAGCAAAGCCAGCAGCGGGCCCGCGGCGCTCTCCAGGGGGTTGAGACCTTCGGCTTTGCCGGTCAACAGCGGCGCGGCCGGCATCGACAGTGGCGCGGGCTGGGCGCGGCCAGGGTCCGGGCGGGCCGGCTCGGCGCCACGGCCACCGGGTGTCGGCATGAACTGGGTACGATCGTCGTTATTCATCGCGGTTTATCCTCGGATCGCCCAGAAAGCCAGGTTCAACCCCGGGAACTGACCCGCGATGTGGAACGCAAAACCGCCGGAGTTGGCCAGTTGTTGCCAATGCTCGCTGCCCCGGTCGAGTTCGTAATAGGTGGAGCCGGCGTGATAGGGAATCTGCCGTGGCGCCACCGGCAGCGGCAGCAGGCCGATGCCCGGCAATTGCAGGTTGACCATGTCGCGAATGTGTTCCACCGAGCCGATTTTGCTCTGCAGGCCGAAGCGGCTGCGCAGGGTCTCGGCAGGTACATCGGCACGCACCACCAGGATAAAACTGGCGTTGTCGAGCAGGGTCTTGTCAGCCAGCATGGCCACATGAATGCCGTAGGCTTTCTCGACAATCGGAATCGGCGTGGCCTTACTGTCGATCAGCATTGACAGCGCCTCACGCAGGGCTTGCATCACCGGCGCAAAACTCAGCGCGAGATCATCATGCTGGTACTGCGGGAATTCCTGCGGTCGCCGCCCGGAAGCGGTAAAGGTCGAGAATTCCCCGGCCAGGCTCACCAACTCGCTGTAGAACCGCTCGGGATGCAACGGGCTCAAGTGGCTCAAGTGCTGGATCAACGGCTGGGCACGGTTGACCAGTTGCAGCAGCATGAAGTCGGCAATCTCCGAGGCACCGCCGGCACCGGACGCCACCACCCGCCCGGCGAGCGCTTCGCCACGCTGATGAAGCAGGCCCAGTAGCTCATTGCGAAACGCAGCCAAGGGCGTGGAGGCGACCACATCCAACAGCGGCGGGATGTAAGTGTCATCGAGCACCAAGGCGCGGTCGGCGCGTTTCTCCTTGATTCGCACCAGGCCGATGGCCGCGTAGTCGCTGATGCCATCCTGGGCGACCAATAATCGCAGTGCCCTCGAACCCACGGCCACCGGCGCCTGGTTTTCGAACGGCGCGTTGTCGTCCCGTACTTCGCGCACCTGACTCACATAGCGCGCAGCACCCAGGGCCTCGCCTTCGTCAACGGTGTCACGCGCACCGGCGCGCTTGAGCGGCAAGGCCAGGTACACCAAACCATCGCGCAGGTTGTCATCGATATTCAGCGGGCTCGGCGCCAGGTCATCCTGGGGAATGTTGAATGGCGTGCCGTCTGGCAACAGGCCCCGTGCCGAGATGATCGCCAGTTTGCCCTGGGCCAGCAGGCCCTGGTCGATCAGCAACTCAGAAAACCCCCAGGCACCGGCCGACAATGGGCGACTCCGGGCGTCGATGAGGTTCTCCAGGTAACGGTCATGCTGCTGGAAGTGCTGCGTTCCAATGAACATGCCTTCCGACCAGACCACGCGATTGTTCCAGGACATGGGGGGCTCCGATTGTTTATTGGGCAGGGCTGGATGGGGGAACCGCGACGGCGCTGCGCACGGCTCGCACGTCGAGGCTGATCTGGTATTCGGTGTATTGGCGCGGCGGGACGTTCATCACCGTGCGCCACAGCGACTGATCCAGCTCGCGATACCCCACCAGCACGCCGATATGGCGGGTGGCCGGATCGAGGTCACGCTGCAGACTCAACTGCTGGCCAGGCTGGATCAGCACTTCGTCCTGGTCGATCAGATCCGCACCGAGCGTCGCCTGGGCTCGTTCGGCCAGTGCGAAATAATCGGAACGACCGAAGGTGGCGGCATTTTTCAATTCGAAAATGCGCACCCGGACCGGGGCCGGCTGGCCAGTGGCTCCGGGGTTGAGCCCGGCGATGGCGTGAAAGTGCAACTCGACGGCGGCCGTGTCGGCCTCAGCCTCTTCGGGCTGGGGTTTGGTGGCCTCCTTGGCACACGCGGTCAGCAGAAGCGCGGTGGCGACTGCGAGTAAAAACCTGTGAATCATCCTGCGTCCTCAATGACGTTTCAGCTGTCCGTTGTTCCGTTCTTTGCTCTGAATGCCGTTATGCAACGGCCACGCTCAGCGGCGGCGTTGTCTTGCACTGTGTTCTTCGTAGGCACGGCTGAATTCCCGACCGAACAGGTCCTGGAAATCCTCCTGGGCCTCACGGGAAATATTGCTGTAGAGCTCGGTGAACTGCTGCCAGTACTGGGCCTGTCGTGAACCATTGAAAATGCTCGACAGGCCACCGGGCTTGCCCATGCGCTCTTCCAGTTGTGCCGGCTCGAAACGCGCCAGCAGATGCTTGATCGCCGCTTCCACACCGGCCATCACCGCCAACTGGTGGGCACGCAAGTCATCGAAGCTGTCGCGCACCGCCAGGTCCGGCGCCATGAACGCTTGATTGGTGTGGCGCAACAGCAGCAGCAAGGCCTCATCGACGTTGGGAGCGAATTTCAGCGGGTTGTTTTCCACCGGCTGAATCATCGTCTGCTGAATGCGAAACTCGCCCTTGAGGCTGCTGCGGGCGCGCAAGACATCGATCAGGCCTTCGACCATCAATCGATAACTGCGGCCGATGTTTTCCATCTGCGCTTCGGCCTGGGCCTTTTCCAGGCGCACTTGATCCAGCCCGGCGCCGCGCAGAAAGGCTCGTAACAGGTCGGGTTGCGAATGGTCGACCGGGCCGGGCGGATTGACCGGATGCTCGACGATGGCCACGGGTGGTTCGTGCCGTGGTGGCGGCTCGACCGGTGCCTCGACCGGTACGCTGACTTGAGGCGCTGGCGGCGCAACCTCTGCAACAGGCAAGGGGGCGACAGGCAGGGGTGCAACCGCCACTGGCGCGGGCTTGTCGCTGAACAGGTCCCAATCTTCCGGAATCACCGGCGCTGGGGCTGGGGCCGACGCCAGCGGCACAGGCTCGGCCATGGGCGTCGGGTTGGGGATCGGGGTCGGTGGGCGGAAGTCGTGCTGCTCAGCCGGGACATGGTCGGACTGGGTGGCCGGCGGGACGGTGGTCGGTGCCAGAAAGTCGAACAAGTCCGGCAGCGTGTCCATGGCCGACACACCCTGGAAATGTGCAGGTGGTGTCATGGGCGACGATGTCGGCGTAGCCACGCCGGCGCCCTGACGCCCCATCAGAGCCTCGAAGCTGTTGGACGAATCGGCAAAAGGGTTGCTGTCAGTCACCGGCAGATTGAAATCGATGCGCGCCTGGATTTCATAATCACCTATGCGGATAACTTCCCCATCTTGCAACGGCTCGCTGTTTCCTTTGCGCAGACGAATGCCAGCCTTAACCAATTCCACACCATTAGTGCTGTTATCGGTTAAATAATATCGGCCATCTTTATATTGAATAACGCAATGCTTTCCGGAAACCAAGCGCTCTGGATCGGGCAATACCCAGTCATTATCAGAATTACGGCCAATTGCCATCACTCCCTGATCCATGGATTTTTCAGAGCATTGACCAGGGGTAATCTTGTGATAACTAGTGATAGTCAAACACAGCGGCATCTTGCCTCCTTGCTGCACACTTTGCGCGCCGGCGAATGAGGGGATCAATCCCCGCGGAACTCGCCGACAAACCTTGCAAACAACCTCAAAAACAACTTTTTACCAGCATATTTGCTGATCTTAACCGGTTTACGTGACAAAAAGCCTGCGTCAGTACCTTCCTGGACCTACCGGTCGCAAGGGTTGTTAAGCACCTCACATCTGTCACACAGGAGAAATAGCTTACCTTGACAAGCCATAAGTACTACACCAAAAATGAACAACTTTCTTGAATACAATGATGGCACTTTAAGATCATAGAGGATCCAAAGGGCCATTACACACAAGGAAACATGCGAAGTTCCACTTGGAACTAACGTGTGAACTGCCCGATTCTGTCTCGGGCGATAGGGAGATCAATTTCAGTGGAAGTGCCTTTGCTGCTCGCCGCCGTTTCCGCGACTTCGCCTTGTGGCGAAGATCTGGAATACGACGCGGACTTTTTGCGCCTGGAACGCGACTCCCAAGGCCAGCCCGAGCGCAGCATGGGCGATTCGATATTGCCTGCCGAACCGCCTGAATGGCGCAGCATCCAGCAGCAAAGCCTGGACTTGTTGCAACGCAGCAAAGACCTGCGTATCACCCATTTCCTTTTGCAAAGCTCCCTTGCCCTGGAAGGTGTCACCGGCCTGGCCCGCGTCCTGACGCTGATCAGTGAATTGCTCAAGCAATACTGGGCCGACCTGCATCCACGCCTGGATGCCGAAGACGACAACGATCCCACCGTGCGCATCAATGCCCTCGCCGGCCTGGCGTCCGATGCCACCATTCGCCTGCTGCGCGAAAGTATCCTGGCCCGTTCGCGAACCTTTGGCGCTGTCAGCCTGCGCGCCGCCGCCAACGCCAGCGGCCTGCAAAGCTTCCCTGACGAAAACCTCGGCGCCGAACAACTCGCCGGAGCGTTCCTCGACAGCGATCCCGAACAGTTGGACATCATCCGCAAAGCCTTGCACGAGGCCCGTAGCGCCGCCGAGACCATCGAACAACACGTCAGCGAACAAGTCGGCTCCGCCCAGGGCGTTGACCTTGGCCCGTTGAAGCAACCGCTCAAAATGGCCTTGCAGATTCTCGGCCAGTTCGCCCCGCAGAACGGCGACAGCCCCCTGCCCGATGCCATCAGCGACGACAGTGCCGCGCCGGTTGAATACCCCACCGCGCCAAGCGCGCCGCGCAACGCCAGCACCGGCGAAATCAACAACCGTGACGACGTGCTGCGCAGCCTGGACCGGATTCTTGCGTATTACACCCGTCACGAGCCCTCCAGCCCCCTGCCGGTGCTGTTGAACCGGGCAAAGAATCTGGTGCACGCCGACTTCGCGGCGATCGTGCGCAACCTGATTCCCGACGGCATCAGCCAATTTGAAAACCTGCGCGGACCAGACAGCGAATAAAAGCGTACGGATCACGCAGTCACGTCACCGGCACCGCCGATGACGCCAACACCGTCGCTTGAGCGACCAGGAGCAGCAACGTGGCGAAGCAAAGTTCTCAGAAATTCATCGCGCGCAACCGTGCGCCTCGAGTGCAGATCGAGTACGACGTCGAGCTTTACGGCGCCGAGAAAAAGGTTCAGTTGCCCTTCGTGATGGGGGTTATGGCTGACCTCGCCGGCAAGCCCGCCGAGCCTCTGGCACCTGTGGCCGATCGCAAGTTCCTTGAAGTGGATGTGGACAACTTCGACTCCCGCCTCAAGGCCATGCAGCCACGCGTTGCGTTCCACGTGCCCAACGAGCTGACCGGCGAAGGCAACCTGAGCCTGGACATCACCTTTGAAAGCATGGACGACTTCAGCCCGGCCGCCGTGGCGCGCAAGGTCGACTCGCTGAACAAGCTGCTCGAAGCGCGCACTCAATTGGCCAACCTGCTGACCTACATGGACGGCAAGACCGGTGCCGAAGAAATCATCATGAAGGCCATCAAGGATCCGGCGCTGCTCCAGGCACTTGCCAGTGCGCCCAAGCCCGCCGAGCCTCAGGCTTAATCAGGACGAATGATCATGACCGATCCAGTACGCGCAAGCGCCCAGACACTGGGCACCACCGAAGAAGCCAGCGAGTTCGCCTCCCTGCTGCTGCAAGAATTCAAACCCAAGACCGAACGCGCCCGCGAAGCCGTCGAGACCGCCGTGCGCACCCTGGCCGAACAGGCCCTGGCGCAGACCGACCTGGTGTCCAACGACGCCATCAAGTCGATCGAGTCGATCATCGCTGCCATCGACGCCAAGCTCACCGCTCAGGTCAACCAGGTCATCCATCACCCGGAGTTCCAGCAACTGGAAAGCGCCTGGCGTGGCTTGCACTACCTGGTCAACAACACCGAGAGCGACGAGCAGCTCAAGATCCGCGTGCTCAACATCTCCAAGACCGACCTGCACAAGACCCTGAAGAAATTCAAGGGCACCGCGTGGGACCAGAGCCCGATCTTCAAAAAGATGTACGAAGAAGAATACGGCCAGTTCGGCGGCGAACCTTACGGCTGCCTGGTGGGCGATTACTACTTCGACCAGTCGCCGCCGGATGTCGAATTGCTGGGCGAACTGTCGAAAGTCTGCGCCGCCATGCACGCGCCATTCATTGCCGCCGCATCGCCGACCGTGATGGGCATGGGCTCGTGGCAGGAACTGTCGAACCCGCGCGACCTGACCAAAATCTTCACCACCCCGGAATATGCCGGCTGGCGCTCGCTGCGTGAATCGGAAGACTCGCGTTACATCGGCCTGACCATGCCGCGCTTCCTGGCACGCCTGCCGTACGGTGCGAAGACCGACCCGGTGGAAGCCTTCGCCTTCGAAGAAAATACCGACGGTGCCGACAGTTCCAAGTACACATGGGCCAACGCCGCTTACGCGATGGCGGTGAACATCAACCGCTCGTTCAAACACTTTGGCTGGTGTTCGCGCATTCGTGGCGTGGAGTCTGGTGGTGAAGTGGAGAACCTGCCGGCGCACACCTTCCCGACCGACGACGGTGGCGTGGACATGAAGTGCCCGACCGAAATCGCCATTTCGGACCGCCGTGAAGCGGAACTGGCGAAGAACGGTTTCATGCCGCTGCTGCACAAGAAAAACACCGACTTCGCCGCGTTCATCGGCGCCCAGTCGCTGCAAAAGCCGGCCGAGTACGACGACCCGGATGCTACCGCCAACGCCAACCTGGCCGCGCGCCTGCCCTACCTGTTCGCCACCTGCCGTTTCGCCCATTACTTGAAGTGCATCGTGCGCGACAAGATCGGCTCCTTCAAAGAGAAGGACGAAATGCAGCGCTGGTTGCAGGACTGGATCCTCAACTACGTCGACGGTGACCCAGCGCACTCCACCGAAACCACCAAGGCCCAGCACCCATTGGCGGCGGCCGAAGTGATTGTCGAAGAGGTGGAAGGCAACCCGGGGTATTACAACTCCCGGTTCTACCTGCGCCCGCACTATCAGCTCGAAGGTCTGACGGTGTCGCTGCGCCTGGTATCCAAGCTGCCTTCGGCTAAAGGCGCGTAACACCGCCCTTGATGTGATCGCTCCCACGCTCAGCGTGGGGACGATCAGAAAAACACAACGTGGTAGACACCACACAGGGAGAGAACATGGCTGTTGATATTTTCATCAAGATCGGCGACATCAAGGGCGAGTCCATGGACAAGGCCCACAAGGACGAAATCGACGTCTTGAACTGGAGCTGGGGCATGTCTCAGTCCGGCAATATGCACGTGGGCGGCGGCGGCGGAGCCGGCAAGGTGAACGTCCAGGACCTGTCGCTGACCAAGTACGTCGACAAGGCTACACCCAACCTGATGATGCACTGCGCCAGCGGCAAGCACATCGACAAGGTCAAGCTGACTGTGCGCAAGGCCGGCGGCGAAAGCCAGGTCGAGTACATGATCATCAACCTGGAAGAAGTGCTGATCAGCTCCCTGAGCACCGGCGGCTCGGGCAGCGATGATCGTCTGACTGAAAACGTCACCCTGAACTTCGCCAAGGTGCTGGTGGACTACCAGCCGCAAAAAGCCGACGGCACCAAGGAAGGCGGGCCGATCAAGTTCGGCTGGAACATCCGCCAGAACGTCAAGGTGTAATCGAACGTGCCCCCGTCGTTATGCGTCGGGGGCATTTTGGTGCTTGCTCGAATCCAATCCTTTCCCATCCGGTGTCTGAGTCATGGCCAAGCCTTCGTTTGTCAATTTGTGGAAAGCCTATTCCGACCTTCTGGTTACGTATCCTGACGCCAAGCCCTGTGAGGGCCCTTGGGAAAACCAGTGTGCTATCCGCATGAGCGCGACACTCAATGCAGAGCTGACCATCAAGGTCAACAAATCCACCTATACCGAACCCAAGTGTGCACATGAGCACGCCCGGGGTGCCGAGTCGCTGGCGAACTGGTTGTGGAAGCATCATCTGGGGCGACCAACCATTCTGGGTAACAGCGCCGAGGAGCGTCGCACGTTGATGGGCAAGACCGGGCTTATCTTCTTCAAGGACTGTTTCCAGCAGTCAGGGGAGTCGGCGGACAATCGTACTGGCGATCATATTGATCTATGGAATCGGGGCCTGACCCAAACCGGCGACCTCTTTTACAGATCCAGAGCTGTCTGGTTCTGGGAGCTCGCATAATGAAAAATCACCGGCTCGCCATGTGCCTGGCGATAAGCCTGACCAGCCTGAGCGCATGCGCCGAACATGCCCAGATGCCAACAACCCAGACCGTCTTTGTTGGGCAGCAACTCAGCCTGATTAACGACCAGGGTCAATGCACGCTGGTCAAACCCGACCAGAGTCGCATGAAGCTGGACATGGAATGGCCTTGCAGCTTCAGCCTGAATAAACAACAGCAACTGCGCGTAGAAACGTTCAACAACATCCCGATATTTTCGGTCTGGCGCAGCGAGCACATGCCTGCGCCCAGCCGCGACTGCCTCAGCAAAATGCAGGCTATCCGCCAGATCCCGGGAGGGCTGGAGGCGGGAGCGGTCAACACGTTTGCGTCCTGCGGCACGGGAGGGGACCAAAAAATGTATGTAGCGCCATTTACGTGGTAACCGACATCGCCACCCGCGATCGCCTGCAACCGTCCCTGCTGGATCGGTTGACCGACGACGACCCAGGCAACCTCAAGGAAAGCGCCGACAAGCGCGTACTGTCCCTGACCCAACTCAAAGCCTCGGTGCTGCGGGACCTGGCGTGGCTGCTCAACACCACGTCATTGCTCAGTGCCGATGCGACGCTGCACACACCGGCCGGCACTTCGGTGGTCAACTTCGGGCTGCCGGCCCTGGCCGGCAACAGTGCATCGAACGTAGATATCGCGGCGCTTGAAGCACTGATCCACCAGGCCATCGCCACGTTCGAGCCGCGGATTCTGCGCCATACCCTGCGCGTGCGGGCCCGGGCATCCGCCGAGATGAATCACAACGCCCTGAGTTTCGAGATCGAAGGCGACCTCTGGGCCCAGCCAGTGCCGCTGCGCCTGATGCTGCAAACCGACCTGGACCTGGAATCCGGCCATGTGCGAGTGGTCAACGCCGACCAGCGGAGACACTCATGAACCCGCGCCTGCTGGAACTGTACAACCAGGAACTGCACCACGTGCGCGAAAGCGCGGCGGAGTTCGCCCAGGAATACCCGAAAATCGCCAGCCGGCTGACGTTGTCCGGCATGGACTGCGCCGATCCGTACGTCGAACGCTTACTGGAAGGGTTCGCCTACCTGACGGCGCGGGTACAGCTCAAGCTCGATGCCGAATACCCGACCTTCACCCACAACCTGCTGGAAATCGCGTACCCCCATTACCTGGCGCCGACACCGTCGATGACCGTGGTGCAATTGCAGGCAGACCCCGATGAAGGCTCACTGAGCAGCGGCTTCCCGTTGCCCCGGGATACGGTTCTGCGCGCAGCCCTGGGTCGCGAAAGCCAAACCTGCTGTGAGTACCGCACCGCCCATGCGGTGACGTTGTGGCCATTGCAGGTCAGCCAGGCCGAGTACTTCGGCAACCCGTCCGCCGTGCTCGGGCGCCTGGCCGCCAGCGCCCCCAAGGCCAAGGCTGGCCTGCGCCTGACCCTGCGCACCGGTGCCGAACTGCCGTTCAACAGTCTGGCCCTGGACAACCTGCCGCTGTACCTCAACGGCGCCGACGAACAGCCCTTTCGCCTCTACGAACAGTTGCTGGGTAATGCCTGCGCCGTCTTCGCCCGTCAGCCCGGCGGCGATTGGGTAGAACGCCTGCCACAGGATGCACTGCGCTCCGTGGGGTTCGACGATACCGACGCCGCGTTGCCAGTGGTGTCGCGAGCCTTCCAGGGCTATCGCCTGTTGCAGGAATACTTCGCCCTGCCCCGCCGCTTTCTGTTTGTCGACTTCACCGGGTTGAGCCGGGCGGTCAAACGCTGCCAGGGCCAGGAGCTGGAATTGATTGTGCTGTTCAACCGTCACGATCCGAGCCTGGAAGGCAGCGTCGGTGCCGCGCAGTTCCTGCCGTTCTGCACCCCGGCAATCAACTTGTTTCCCAAGCGCCTGGATCGCATTCACTTGTCGGAACGGGTGAATGAACACCATGTGATCGCCGACCGTACCCGGCCGATGGATTTCGAGATTCATTCCCTGACCGCCCTCACCGGCCATGGCACCGGGTCGGAACAGCCTTTTTTGCCGTTCTACGCCGTCCGCGATCCGTCTCGCTACGGCCGCGATCAGGCGTATTACACGGTGCGGCGCGAACCCCGCATGCTCTCCAGCGGTCAGCGGCGCAACGGCCCACGTTCGACTTACATCGGCAGCGAGACCTTCGTCAGTCTGGTGGACAGCCAGCAGGCGCCCTATCGTCACGATCTGCGCCAATTGGGCGTTACGGCGTTGTGCACCAACCGCGACCTGCCGCTGTTCATGAGCGTGGGCAACAACAAGACCGACTTCACCCTGGCCGACAGCGCGCCGGTAGCGGCGGTACGCTGCGTGGCAGGCCCGAGCCGCCCACGCGCCAGCCATGCCCACGACGCCAAGGCCTGGCGGTTGATCAGCCAGCTTTCGCTCAATTACTTGTCCCTCAGCGAGCAAGGCCAGGGCGCCGCCGCCCTGCGCGAGCTGCTGCGCCTGTATGGCGACGACAACGATGCAGCCTTGCAATTGCAGATCGAAGGCCTGCGCGAAGTCAGCAGCAAAGCCTGCACCCGACGTTTGCCAATGCCGGGCCCGATCGTGTTTGGCCGCGGTATGGAAATCACCCTGGAATTCGATGAGAACGCGTTTCGTGGCACGGGCGTCTTTTTGCTCGGTGCAGTCTTCGAGCGCTTCCTGGCACGTTACGTGTCGATCAACAGTTTTACCGAGACGGTGATCCGTACCACCGAGCGCGGCGAGATCATGCGATGGAAAGCCAAACCCGGACGCCGTCCGACCCTGTGAATACCCTGGACGCGATGCACCAGCAGCCCTGGGAATACGACTTCTTCCAGGCATTACGGCGCATCGAGTGCGAATCGCCTGAGCTTCCGCGCCTGGGTCATTCGTTGCGCCTGGCCGATGACCCCTTGCGCCTTGGGCAACAAGCCGATTGCACCTTCGCTCCGGCGACCCTGGCCTCGGTACAGCCGGGTATCGACGGTTCGCCAGCGCGTCTGGAACAGTTCTTTTTCGGCCTCGGCGGCCCCAATGGCCCGTTGCCGCTGCACCTCACCGAATATGTGCGTGAACGCCAGCGCAACAACGCCGACAGCACCAGCAAACGCTTTCTGGATGTATTCCACCATCGCCTGCTGAGCCTGTTTTACCGGGCATGGGCCGAAGCGCGACCGACAGTCAGCCATGATCGCCCGGACGATGACTATTGGTCGGCACGTCTGGCAGCGCTAAGCGGTCGAGGCATGCCGAGCCTGCTCAAACAAGGCCTGATACCCGACACGGCGAAGCTGCATTACAGCGGTCATCTGTCGGCACAAACCCGCTATCCCGACGGTTTGAAGGCAATCATCGGCGAGTACTTCGGCCTGCCGGTGGAGATCGAAGAATACGTCGGCCAATGGCTGGTGCTGCCGGAGCGCAGCCGCGTGGGCGTCAGCGCCCATCAATTGGGCGTGGATTTTTGCCTGGGCCGCTGCGTCTGGGATCGCCAGCACAAATTCCGCATTCGCCTGGGGCCGCTCAAGCTGGACGACTACATGAGCATGTTGCCCGGCAGCCCATCCTTCAATGAGCTGGTGGCCTGGGTGGCCGAATACCTGGGCCATGAACTGGACTGGGATCTGAACCTGGTTCTGAAACAGCCCGAAGTGCCGACGCTGCAACTCAATGGCCGCTTCCGCCTGGGGTTCAATACCTGGGTGGGCAAGCCCGCAAAAGATGCCAAGGACTTAATACTGGCCCGGCATTACGCCGAGCAAGCCAACACCTCACAGATCTCAAGGAGCCAAGAGCATGGGTGAAATCAGTCGCGCCGCGTTGTTCGGCAAACTCAATAGCGTGGCCTACAAAGCCATCGAAGCCGCCACCGTGTTCTGCAAGTTGCGCGGTAACCCTTATGTGGAACTGGCCCACTGGTTTCATCAGTTGCTGCAATTGCAGGATTCAGACCTGCACCGCCTCATCCGCCAGTTCAATATCGAGCCGGCGCGCCTGGCCCGGGACCTGACCGAAGCCCTGGACCGTTTGCCACGGGGCTCGACGTCAATCACTGACTTGTCTTCCCATGTGGAAGAAGCCGTGGAGCGTGGCTGGGTCTACGGCAGCCTGATGTTCGGCGAAAGCCAGGTGCGTACCGGTTATCTGGTGCTGGGCATCCTCAAGACCCCGAGCCTGCGCCATGGATTACTGGGACTGTCGGCAGAGTTCGACAAGATCAAGGTCGAGGCCCTGAGCGAGCGTTTTGACGAGTACGTCGGCGACTCGCCGGAAAATGCACTCAGCGCCAGCGATGGTTTCAACGCCGGCAGCGTGCCCGGTGAAGCCAGTGGCGCCATGGCCCCAAGCGCCATGGGCAAGCAGGAAGCGCTCAAGCGCTTTACCGTCGACCTCACCGAACAAGCCCGCAGTGGCAAGCTTGACCCGATCGTCGGCCGTGACGAAGAGATCCGCCAACTGGTGGACATCCTCATGCGCCGTCGGCAGAACAACCCGATTCTGACCGGTGAAGCCGGCGTCGGAAAAACCGCGGTGGTCGAAGGTTTTGCCCTGCGCATCGTCGCCGGCGACGTGCCGCCGGCGCTCAAGGACGTGGAACTGCGCAGCCTCGATGTCGGCCTGTTGCAGGCCGGCGCGAGCATGAAAGGTGAATTCGAACAGCGCCTGCGCCAAGTCATCGAAGACGTCCAGGCCTCACCAAAACCGATCATCCTGTTTATCGACGAAGCCCACACCCTGGTAGGTGCCGGTGGCGCCGCCGGCACCGGGGACGCGGCCAACCTGCTCAAGCCGGCCCTGGCCCGGGGTACCCTGCGCACCGTGGCCGCCACGACCTGGGCCGAGTACAAAAAGCATATCGAAAAAGACCCGGCCCTGACCCGCCGCTTCCAGGTGGTGCAAGTCGCCGAACCGTCCGAAGACAAGGCGCTGCTGATAATGCGCGGCGTGGCCTCGACCATGGAAAAACACCATCAGGTGCAGATCCTCGACGAAGCCCTGGAAGCCTCGGTCAAACTGTCCCATCGCTACATCCCGGCGCGCCAGTTGCCGGACAAATCCGTGAGTCTGCTGGACACCGCCTGCGCCCGGGTCGCCATCAGCCTGCACGCCGTGCCGGCCGAAGTGGACGACAGCCGTCGGCGCATCGAGGCGTTGGAAACCGAGCTGCAGATCATCGCCCGCGAGCACGCCATCGGCATCGTCATCGGCGCCCGTAATACCCAGTGCGAAAGCCTGCTGAACGCTGAGCGCGAACGCCTGGTCGAGCTGGAAAGCCGCTGGGCTGAAGAAAAAACCCTGGTGGACGAACTGCTCGCCACCCGCGCCACCCTGCGCGAACGCGTCGGCGTGGTGGACAGCGAGGACGGCAGCGAGACCAGCCACGCCTTGCGCGAAAAACTGGTGGACCTGCAACAGCGCCTCAGCGCCCTGCAAGGAGAAACCCCGCTGATTCTGCCGACGGTCGATTACCAGGCCGTGGCCTCGGTGGTCGCCGACTGGACCGGTATTCCGGTAGGCCGCATGGCCCGTAACGAACTGGAAACCGTGCTCAACCTCGACCAGCACCTGAAGAAACGCATCATCGGCCAGGACCATGCCTTGCAGATGATCGCCAAACGCATCCAGACCTCCCGCGCCGGCCTCGACAACCCGAGCAAGCCGATCGGGGTATTCATGCTCGCCGGCACCTCCGGCGTGGGCAAGACCGAAACCGCCCTGGCGCTGGCCGAAGCTATGTACGGCGGCGAGCAAAACGTCATCACCATCAACATGAGTGAATTCCAGGAAGCTCACACGGTGTCCACCCTCAAGGGCGCGCCACCGGGCTACATCGGCTATGGCGAAGGCGGCGTACTGACCGAAGCCGTGCGGCGCAAACCCTACAGCGTGGTGCTTCTGGACGAGGTGGAAAAGGCCCACTCGGACGTGCATGAAATCTTCTTCCAGGTCTTCGACAAAGGCGTGATGGAGGACGGCGAAGGCCGGGTGATTGACTTCAAGAACACCTTGATTCTGCTGACCACCAACGCTGGCACCGAGCTGATTGCCCAGGTCTGCAAAGACCCGCAAAACGTGCCGGAGCCCGAAGAAATCGCCAAGGCCCTGCGCCAACCACTGCTGGAGATTTTCCCGCCGGCATTGCTGGGCCGGCTGGTGACCATTCCGTATTACCCGCTCAGCGACGAGATGCTCAAGGCCATCACCCGCCTGCAACTCAACCGCATCAAGAAGCGCGTGGAAAACACCCACAAGGTGGCTTTCGACTACGACGACGCGGTGATCGACCTGATCGTCTCCCGTTGCACCGAAACCGAAAGCGGCGGGCGGATGATCGACACCATCCTGACCAACAGCCTGCTGCCGGACATGAGCCGCGAATTCCTCACCCGCATGCTCGAAGGCAAAGCGCTGGCAGGCGTGCGGATCAGCGCCCGGGATAACGAATTGCACTACGACTTCAGCGACGCCGCCTAAGCGGCCACCCCTCTGTAGGAGCTGCCGAAGGCTGCGATCTTTTGATCTTGATCTTTCCCTTGAAACTCAAGCGACATCAAGAGAAAAGATCGCAGCCTTCGGCAGCTCCTACGGAAGGAATCGAGCAGTGACAAGGGATAACTGATGCTATTCAAGCAACTCTCACGCCTGGCAAAGATCACCAGCCCCCTGGGGCCGGATGTGCTGTTGCTCAAGGACATGGGCGGAGACGAAGAATTGGGGCGGCTGTTCAGCTATGAGCTGCAGTTGCACTCGCTGGACAACGCCATCGACCTCAACCAGTTGCTCGGCAAACCCATGTGCCTGAGCCTGCAACTGGACGGCGGTGGCGAGCGTCATTTCCATGGCATCGTTGCCCGTTGCAGCCAGAACGTCGACCAGGGCCAGTTCGCCAGCTACCAGGCCACGCTGCGGCCCTGGCTTTGGCTACTGACCCGCACGTCCGATTGCCGGATTTTCCAGAACCTGACCATCCCGCAGATCATCAAGCAGGTGTTTCGTGACCTGGGTTTCTCGGATTTCGAAGATACCCTGAGCCGGCCCTATCGCGAGTGGGAATACTGCGTGCAGTATCGCGAAACCAGCTTCGACTTCGTCAGCCGCCTGATGGAACAGGAAGGAATCTACTACTTCTTCCGCCATGAACAGGGTCGTCATGTGCTGGTGCTGGCCGATGCCTACGGCGCCCATGCCAACGTGCCCGGCTATGCCTCGGTGCCCTACTACCCCAAGAATGAACAGCAGCGCGAACGCGATCACATCTACGATTGGCACCTGGCCCAGCAAGTCCAGCCGGGCTCGCTGGAACTCAACGACTATGACTTCCAGCGCCCTGGCGCGCGGATTGACGTTCGCTCGGCCATGCCCCGTCCGCACACCGCCGGCGATTATCCGCTGTACGACTACCCCGGCACCTATGTGCAAAGCGAAGACGGCGAGCACTACGCACGTACCCGTATCGAAGCCTTGCAGACCCTGCACGAACAGGTCGAGCTGGCCGGCAACGCCCGAGGCCTGGGGTCGGGTCATTTGTTCAGCCTCACCGGCTTCAGCCGCCAGGACCAGAACCGCGAATACCTGATCGTCGGCGCCCGCTACCACATTGACCAGGAAAGCCTGGAAACCAGCGGTGGCGCGGCCTCGGCGCAGTTCGAAAGCAACCTGACCTGCATTGACGCCCAACAAAGCTATCGCCCGCTGCCCAACACCCACCGTCCCATCGTCAAAGGCCCGCAGACCGCACTGGTGGTTGGCCCCAAGGGCGAGGAAATCTGGACCGACCAGTTCGGCCGGGTGAAAGTGCATTTCTATTGGGACCGTCACGACCAATCCAACGAAAACAGTTCGTGCTGGATTCGCGTGTCGCAATCCTGGGCCGGAAAAAACTGGGGCTCGATGCAGATCCCGCGGATCGGCCAGGAAGTCATCGTCAGCTTCCTCGAAGGCGACCCGGATCGGCCGATCATCACCGGCCGCGTCTACAACGCCGAACAGACCGTGCCCTACGACTTGCCGGAAAACGCTACCCAGAGCGGCATGAAAAGCCGTTCGAGCAAGGGCGGCTCGCCGGCCAATTTCAACGAAATCCGCATGGAAGACAAAAAAGGCGCCGAGCAGTTGTATATCCATGCCGAGCGCAATCAGGACATCGTGGTCGAGGTGGATGAAAGCCACTCGGTGGGCCACGACCGCAACAAAAGCATCGGGCATAACGAGACGGTGACCATCGGCAACAATCGGCTGCGCATCGTCAAGCAGGAAGACATTCTGTCGGTGGGCCAGCGCAAGACCGACAGCATCAGCCAGAGCTACGTCATCGAAGTGGGCGAAAACCTGCGGCTGGTATGCGGCGAAAGCATCCTGGAGCTCAACGCCAGCGGCCAGATCAACCTGACCGGCGTGCAAATAAGCTTCTATGCCAGCGGTGACGCCGAGATCAACACCGGCGGCGTGCTGCACCTGAACAACGGCGGCGGCCCTGGCGCCACGCCTGACGGCCAGGGCGTCAAGGCCAGCATCGACGCCAATATCAATGCCGCATTCCCCAAGCCCAAGGGCTAACCACGAGATTCAAGCGCCATGACTTACCGCATCAATGAGTTCCAGTTCCAGCTGCCGGCAGGCGAGCTGCAAGACGCGACGATCAACATCCTCAAGTTCCCCGAACTGGGCACCTCGCTGATTGTCAGCCGCAGCTTGCTGGCCGAGGGCGAAACCCTGCAAAGCAACTTCGACGACCAGCTCAAGCGCCTGGAAAAACAAGTGCAGGACTTGCGTTTTCAACCGGGCGTCGCCGTGCGCCTGGGCGCCAGCCAGGAGGTCGAAGGCATCGAGTTGCGCAGCCAGTTCAACAAGGGCAACGACAAAGTCTTCCAATATCAGTTGGCGCTGGTATTGCCCGGCACCCGCAAAATGCTCGCCCTGAGCTACGTGAAGGCGGAAAAACTCGGCGATGCCGAAGCCGCGCATTGGGCAACCATCAAGAGTTCGCTGTTGTTCGACGTTCCGGCCTGATGAGCACCCTGCATGTCTGACGCACTCTGGGCCGCCCGGCTGGGCGATGCACTCGACCACACCTCGATGATGGCCGACATCCTCGGCGGCGTGCTGGAGGTGGCTGCCAACATCGCGATCACCGCGGTGGCGACGGCTGCAGTGGTGGCGGCCACGGGCATCACCGTCGCCACCGGCGGCCTCGGTTGCTTCCTGCTCGGCGCGGTGGTGGGCACCATCGTCGGCCTCGCCATGAGCAAGACCGGGGCCGACAAAGGCTTGAGCAACCTGTGCGAGAGCTTCAGCAATGCGCTGTTCCCGCCCACGGTGCAGGCAACGATTCTCACCGGCTCCACCAACACCCTGACCAACAACATGCCCGCCGCCCGGGCCGCCGGGGCGATTCCATCCCATGTCGCGCCAGCCGGCACCGAGCTGGAGGCACTCGAGCCCGAAGCCGAGCCCAGCTATCTGGACATGGCCGAGAGCTTCTTCTCGCAGATGTGGCGCCCCACCGTCGCCACCCCGGCGCCCGGCGCCGTGCCCAAGCCGCTGGATCTGGTCACCTGCATGAAGCATCCGCCGATGCCGCCGCAGTTTCTGGCCGAGGGCTCGGACAAAGTCACCATCAACGGCCAGCCCGCCGTGCGCAGCGGCGACCGCACCACCTGCGACGCCAAGGTCGTATCGTCCGGGCTGATCTCATCGAACGTGACCATTGGTGGCGGTTCGGTGGTAGTACGTGAGATCCGCAGCGGCAAGACCCCGGGCGTGGGGCTGGCGGTCACCGCGTTGCTGATGCTCAAGGGCGGCAAGGGCAAGTTCTTCAGCAAATTGCCGTGCATGCTGATCGGCGGCGCGACGTCGATGGCTGTCAGCAGCGCCATGGGCGCCATGGCCAACGCCGCCATGGGTTCGTCGAACCCGGTGCATGCTGCGACCGGGGCCAAGGTGCTGGGTGGGGACGAAGAGCTGGATTTCGTGCTGCCGGGCATCTTGCCGATCGATTGGCAGCGCTTCTACAACAGCCGTGACGAACGCCGCGACGGGCTGTTCGGCGCCGGTTGGAGCGTGTCCTACGAGGTGTGTGTTGAAATCCTGCCTCACCCGGAGGGTGGAGAAACGCTGGTCTACACCGATGAGCAGGGCCGGCGCATCGATATGGGCTCGATTCCTCTGGGCGGCGCGGTGTTCAGTGCGGGTGAAGGGCTGAGTGTTCGGCGCCACGTCAATGGGCAGTTGTTGATTGAAAGTACGGACGGGTTGTACCGGCTGTTCGACCCGACGCCGGGACATGTATCGCTGCTGCGCCTGAGCCAGCTCGGAGACCGCAACGACAATCGCATCCACCTCGACTATGGCGATGACGGGCGCCTGCTGCAGCTCCGAGACACCTTCGATCTGGTCAGCATTGAGCTGATCTACGATGCGCGCTGGCGCCAACGGGTCAGCCGGATCGAGCGATTGTATGCAGACCAGCGCCGCGAAGTGCTGATGCACTACGGCTACGATACCCAGGGTGATCTAATCGAGGTGCGCCAGTCCAACGGGCAGGTGAAACGTCAGTTTGCCTATGACACCGGACGCCGTATGGTCGAGCATCAGTTGCCGACCGGGCTGCGTTGCTTCTACGAATGGGCGTTGGTTGAAGACCTTGAATGGCGCGTGGTCCGCCACTGGACCGACGCGGGCGACCAATACACCTTCGACTATGACCTGGCAGCAGGGACCACACGCATCACCGACGGTCTGAATCGGGTCAGCACGCGTCACTGGGATGCTCAGTACCAGATCATCGAAACTACCGACGCGCTGGGACGTACCTGGACATTCCGGTGGAATGACGAAAACCAATTACTTGGGGCGACCGATCCTGCGGGCGGGCAGCATCAATTCAGCTACGACGAAGCGGGAAATCTCAGCGAGACTCGCGACCCGCTCGGGCGCAGCGAATCGACCCTGTGGCTGGAACACTGGGCCTTGCCGCTGGCAGAAACCGATGCGGCTGGAAATACCTGGCTGTATCACTATGACTCACACGGCAACTGCATCCGCGAAACCGACCCGTTGGGCCACGTTACCCGCTATCGCCATGATGCCCACGGCCAGGTCGTGGAGATCATCGACGCCAGCGGCAAGCGCAAAACATTACGCTGGACGGCACTCGGCCAACTCAGTGAACACACCGACTGTTCCGGTTTCACCACGCGGTTGAGTTACTGCGAGCGTGGGTTGCTGCTCACCAGTACCGATGCGCTGGGCGAACGCACGCGTTTCACCTACGACGACCAGGGCCGGTTGCTCAGCAAGCAACTGCCAGACGGGCGCACTGAACATTATCAGCGTGACGCGAGCGGCCAGCTGATCGGCTACTGCGACCCCGCCGGGCACACCACTCACTTCGAGCACACATTGGGTGGTCACCTGCGTCTGCGCACCGACGCCCACGGTCGCCGGGTGGAGTTGAACTACGACGTCTATGGTCGCCTGCAAACCCTGACCAATGAGAACGGCGAACGCTATAAGTTTGCCTGGGACTCCAGCGACCGGCTGATTGCGCAACATAGCCTGGACGGCAGCCTCAAACGCTATGCCTACGACCCGCTGGACAACGTCACTCGCGTGGAGGCACTCACCGCTCCCGGTAGCACGGACCTGGACCTTTCGCCGCAAGCGCCTGTCGTCCATGACTTGGAACGCGATGCGGTGGGTCGATTGGTGGCCAAGGTCACCGAGGATGGTCGCACCGAGTACTGCTATGACGCGCTGGATCAAGTCACCGCCATCACCTTCACCAGCCACACGGGCGAGCAACAGAACCTGGGCTTCAGTTACGACCCCCTTGGACAACTGATCGCCGAACAGAGCTGGGCCGGACGCCTGGAGCATCGCTATGACGAACTGGGCAACCTGACCCAGACGCTGCTGCCTGATGGCCGATGGCTGAACCGCCTGCATTACGGCAGTGGTCATCTGCATCAGATCAACCTCGACGGTCAGGTCATCAGTGACTTCGAACGCGATCGCCTGCACCGCGAAGTGCTGCGAACCCAGGGGCGCCTCAATACCCGTAGCGAATACGACCGCAGCGGCCGCCTGCGTACCCGCCAACGTCGGCACCAGAGCCAGTCCGCGCTGCTGCCACCGGCAACGAAAAGCCAATTTGGTTATGACGCCAGCGATCAACTGGTCGAACGTTTCGACAGCCAACCCGACGCCCAGCACCGCCAACTGCTGCACTACGACGCCACAGGTCGCATCCTCGCCAGCCAAGACAATGTCCAGGGCCAGCGCGAAGCGTTTGCCTATGACCCCGCCGCCAACCTGCTCGATGGTTTATCGACGGGCGCAGGTCTGGTGCTGCATAACCGACTGCTGACCTTTCAGGACAAACGTTACCGTTATGACGGCTTCGGCCGTATGGTTGAAAAACGCAGTGCCCAACGCGGTGTCCAGCGCTTCAGTTATGACGCCGAGCAGCGTCTGGTGGAAGTTCGCAACAACGACGGTTCGGTAGTGAAGATGACCTACGACCCTATGGGCCGGCGCATCGAAAAAGCCGAGTATGACCGCCACTCGACCCTGCTGAGCCGAACCCGCTTTACCTGGGATGCGTTGCAACTGTTGCAGGAGCATCGAAATAACCAGACCAGCCTCTACATTTACGCCGACGAGGGCCATGAACCGCTGGCGCGGGTCGACGGGCTGGGTGAGCAACAGAAAGTCCGTTACTACCACAACGACCTCAACGGCCTGCCCGAGCAACTCTCGGAAAGTGACGGCCACACGCTCTGGCAAGCTCGTTACCAGGTCTGGGGCACCACGGCTGAAGAGTTGCGCGAGCCGTATTACATCGAAGAACAGAACCTGCGATTCCAGGGCCAATACCTGGATCGAGAAACCGGGCTGCACTACAACACGCTGCGCTTCTACGACCCGGACATCGGGCGCTTTACCACACCGGACCCCATCGGGCTGGCTGGTGGGCTGAACCTCTACCAATACGCGCCAAATCCGGTGAGCTGGATCGATCCCTTGGGGCTGATGAAATGCTCGAGCCCGCCAAAGGGCCGAAAAGTCAGCCGAACGGTTTACCGTTTCGAAGAGCCTGGACGTATCAGCACGACCTGGACCGCCCACAAGTGGAACGTTGCATCAACTCACCGTTACACCGCCTCGGGACTGGGTGGAGTCTATGGCGCGAACTCGCGAAAAACCGCATTAGGGGAAGTCACTCACTGGAAAGTCGACTTATCCACGCGAGTGCTGGTCAGCAAAAAAGTGCAGCTCAACAACGTTCTGGACCTGACCCGCGCCGATGTGCGCAAACAAATGGGGGTCAGCCTCAAAAGCATTACTGGTTCGAAATACACCGAGACTCACCAGATTGGCGCCTGGGCGAAAGCCAACGGCTATGATGGGATCCTGGCGCCGTCAGCCCGTAACCCGACCGGCAGCAACTTAATTTCCTTTGCAGGTTTTTGAAGATGGAACAACTGGAAGACGATTACCCTGGCGATGCCGAATGGCAAAAGTTTGTGCGGTTATACGAAGAAGATTACCTCGACGACAACGCCCGCACCCTGGCGAAACAACTGGATGGCAACCTTGATATGGCGGTCATTCTCTATGGTAAAAGAGGGCTCAAGGAAGGTTTGTGGTGGGTCGAACAACAGGTGCCGGCCTTGGATAACATTCGGCCGGCCGATTGCCTCAAGGATCCGAGGCTGATCAAACGCCTGAGGACTGCGCTGATGCGCATGCCGTAACCAACAAGGAGAAAGGTGCAATGGAAGGCATCGAATTGCGCAACCCGCACAACGATTACGCAGCCGTCAGACACTTACGTCGGATTAACATCCCGCATGTCTGACGCACTCTGGGCCGCCCGGCTGGGCGATGCCCTCGACCACACCTCGATGATGGCCGACATCCTCGGCGGCGTGCTGGAGGTGGCAGCGAACATCGCGATCACCGCGCTGGCGACGGCTGCCGTGGTGGCGGCCACGGGCATCACCGTTGCCACCGGCGGCCTCGGTTGCTTTCTGCTCGGCGCGGTGGTGGGCACGATCGTCGGCCTCGCCATGAGCAAGACCGGGGCCGACAAAGGCTTGAGCAACCTGTGCGAGAGCTTCAGCAATGCGCTGTTCCCGCCCACGGTGCAGGCGACGATTCTCACCGGCTCCACCAACACCCTGACCAACAACATTCCCGCCGCCCGGGCCGCCGGGGCGATTCCGTCCCATGTCGCGCCGGCCGGCACCGAGCAGGAGGCACCCGAGCCCGAAGCCGAGCCCAGCTATCTGGACATGGCTGAGAGTTTCTTCTCCCAGATGTGGCGCCCCACCGTCGCCACCCCGGCGCCCGGCGCCGTACCCAAGCCGCTGGACCTGGTCACCTGCATGAAGCATCCGCCGATGCCGCCGCAATTTCTGGCCGAGGGCTCGGACAAAGTCACCATCAACGGCCAGCCCGCCGTGCGCAGCGGCGACCGCACCACCTGCGACGCCAAGGTGGTGGGTTCCGGACTGATCTCACCCAACGTCACCATTGGTGGCGGCTCGGTGGTGGTGCGTGAGATCCGCAGCGGCAAGACTCCGGGCGTGGGGCTGGCGGTCACCGCGTTGCTGATGCTCAAGGGCGGCAAAGGCAAGTTCTTCAGCAAATTGCCGTGCATGCTGATCGGCGGCGCGGCGTCGATGGCTGTCAGCAGCGCCATGGGCGCCATGGCCAACGCCGCCATGGGTTCGTCGAACCCGGTGCATGCGGCGACCGGGGCCAAGGTGCTGGGGGGCGATGAAGAGCTGGACTTCGTGCTGCCGGGCATCTTGCCGATCGATTGGCAGCGCTTCTACAACAGCCGCGACGAACGACGCGACGGGCTGTTCGGCGCCGGTTGGAGCGTGTCCTACGAGGTCTGCGTGGAAATCCTGCCTCACCCGGAGGGCGGGGAAACGCTGGTGTACACAGATGAGCAGGCCCGGCGCATCGATATGGGCTCGATTCCTCTGGGCGGCGCGGTGTTCAGTCCGGGTGAAGGGCTGAGTGTTCGGCGGCATCGCAATGGGGAATTGTTGATTGAAAGCGATGACGGGTTGTATCGGCTGTTCGACGGTACACCCGGTAATCCGTCGTTGTTGCGCCTGAACCAGCTCGGTGACCGCAATGACAACCGCATCCACCTCGACTATGACGACGCCGGACAGTTGGCGCGCCTGCGGGACACCTTCGATCTGGTGCAGGTCGAATTGATTCGGGAGCGCGACCGCGTGGCTCGAGTGGAACGCGTGTATCCCGACCAGCATCGTGAAGTGCTCGTCAGTTATGGCTACGACACAGTGGGCGATCTGGCCGAAGTGCGCGACGCCACCGGCCAGGTGCAACGGCGCTTCGCCTACGACGCCGGGCGGCGGATGGTCGAGCATCAGTTGCCCACGGGGCTGCGATGCTTCTATGAATGGGCGTTGGTTGAAGACCTTGAATGGCGCGTGGTCGGGCACTGGACCGACGAAGGCGACACTTACCAGTTCGACTATGACCTGAAGGCCGGTGTCACGCGCATCACCGATGGTTTGCAGCGCATCAGCACACGACGCTGGAACACCCAGCACCAGATCACCGAATACACCGACAACCTCGGCCAGACCTGGCAGTTCGAGTGGAACGACGAACGCCAATTGCTCAGCGCCACCGACCCGCAGGGCGGGCGCTACGAATACAGCTACGACGACGCCGGCAACCTGATCGGCGAAACCGCCCCGCTGGGCCGCAGCGACTCGACCCTATGGCTTGAGCACTGGGCCTTGCCGCTGGTGGAAACCGATGCTGCAGGCAACAGCTGGCAATATCGCTACGATCAGCGCGGCAACTGCATCGCCGAAACCGATCCGCTGGGCCAAATCACCCGCTACCGCTACGACACCCACGGCCAGGTGGTCGAGATCATCGACGCCACCGGCAAGAGCAAAAGACTACGCTGGAACCCGTTCGGCCAACTGGTCGAACACATCGATTGTTCGGGTTATCCGACGCGGTTCAACTACGACAACCGGGGCTATCTGCAAACGATCACCGATGCCCTCGGCGAACGCACCCAATTCAGTTACGACGCCCAGGGACGGTTGCTCAGCAGCCAATTGCCGGACGGCCGCACCGAGCAGTATCAGCGCGACGTCAGCGGCCAGTTGATCGGCTACACCGACCCGGCCGGGCACACCACGCTGTACCAACACAACCGCCGCGGCCAGGTGCGCCAGCGCACCGACGCCCACGGCCGACAGGTGCAGTTCGGGTATGACCGCTACGGCCGGTTGCAAGCGCTGACCAATGAGAATGGCGAGAGTTATCGGTTTGCCTGGGATGCCGGGGATCGGCTGATTGAACAACAAGATCTCGACGGCAGCGCCAAGCGCTACACCTATGACCTGCTGGATAACGTCGCGGCGGTCACGGCTGTTCCGGCGCCTTACGGCAACGGCCTGGCCGTCGTCCCCGAGTCGCCCCCCGCTCCCATCGTTCACCGACTGGAACGCGACGCCGTCGGCCGGCTGATCGCCAAAGTCACCGACGATGGCCGCACCGACTACACCTACGACCCACTGGACCAGCTCACCGCCGTCACCTTCACCGACCACCAGGGCAACGCACAAACCCTGAGCTTCGCCTACGACGCCCTCGGCCAGTTGCTCGAAGAACACAGCGCGGCTGGCAGCCTGCAATATCACTATGACGAACTCGGCAACCTGATCCAGACCCAACTGCCCGACGGCCGCTGGGTCAATCGCCTGTACTACGGCAGCGGCCACCTGCACCAGATCAACCTCGACGGCCAGGTCATCAGCGACTTCGAACGCGACCGCCTGCACCGCGAAGTGCTGCGCACCCAGGGCCAGATCAGCACTCGTAGCGAATACGACCGCAGCGGGCGCTTACGCTCACGCCAACGCCGACACAGCAGCCAGCCATCACTGATGCCGGCAGCGGTGCAGAAACATTTCGAGTACGACCCCGCTGACAACCTGATCGGCAAACTCGACCAACAACCCGCCACGCAACACCGCCAACTGCTGCACTACGACGCTACTGGCCGCATCATCGCCAGCCAGGACAGCCTGCACGGCCAGCGCGAAACCTTCGCCTACGACGCCGCCGCCAACCTGCTGGACGGCCCGCAACCCGGCGCCGGGCTTGTGGTGCACAACAAACTGCTGACCTATCAGGACAAGCGTTATCGCTATGACGCGTTTGGCCGGATGATCGAAAAACGCAGCGCTCAACGGGGCCTGCAACGTTTTGCCTACGACGCCGAGAGTCGCTTGGTTGAAGTGCGCAACGCAAACGGCAGCGTGGTCAGAATGACCTACGACCCGCTGGGCCGGCGCATCGAAAAAACCGTACACGACACCAACGGCTACCCCCTCGGCGAAACCCGCTTCACGTGGGACGGCCTGCGCCTGTTGCAGGAACATCGCCATCAGCAAACCAGCCTCTACCTCTACGAAGACGAAGGCTACGAACCCCTGGCCCGGGTTGATGGCACCGGCCCGCTGCAAAAAATCCGCTACTACCACAACGACCTCAACGGCCTGCCGGAACAGCTCACCGAGGCAGACGGCCACAACGTCTGGCAGGCAACTTATCGGGTGTGGGGCAACACGTTAGAAGAGGTACGCGAGCCGTACTACATCGAAGAGCAGAACCTGCGGTTTCAGGGGCAGTACCTGGACCGGGAGACGGGGCTGCACTTCAATACGTTCAGGTTTTATGATCCGGATGTGGGGCGGTTTACGACGCCGGATCCGATTGGGTTGGCGGGGGGATTCAACCTCTATCAATACGCACCGAATCCGATTGGGTGGGTGGATCCGTGGG
>NZ_JBGLZF010000099.1:0-320 GCF_047304405.1 Pseudomonas sp. Pseusp11 | reverse complement strand
TACACCCTGGCCAACGGCACCAATGGCGTTGCCAGTGCGGTGCAATCGTTGCAGGCCGGCGAGACTCATAACGAAGTATTCACCATCCTGGTCAGCGACGGCCTGGGCGGCGTCGACACCCAGCAAGTGACCGTCACTGTCACCGGCAGCAATGATGCGCCGGTACTCAGCTTCGCCAGCGGCAACGATGCCGGCAACGTGCAGGAGGACACCACCCTCAGCGTCAGTGGCCAGTTCAGCTCAAGCGACATCGATCACAATGCCACCGCCACCTGGTCGATCAATGGCTCGGCAACCGGAACCTACGGCTCGATCGCCGT
>NZ_JBGLZF010000098.1:0-333 GCF_047304405.1 Pseudomonas sp. Pseusp11 | reverse complement strand
GCACCACCAGGTGCGGCGCCTGGGTCGTGCCCTTCAGGCCATCCACGGTGCCCGGCTTGATCGTGGTAAAGCGAAAGCCCCCTTGTGCATCCACCGGCACCCGGCCAAACCCATCGAAGTTCGGGTCCAGGGGTTTGTCCTGATCGTCTTCTGGGTGGTCGTACTTGCCAGCGGCGTTGGCTTGCCAGACTTCGAGCTTGGCGTCGTTGACGAAGTCGCCATTGCCGTCGACGACTTGCCCGGTGATCGCCACACGCTCGCCGAGTGTCTGTTCAACGGTCAGGTCTTCACGGTTCAGCCAGGTCAGGCCGATGTGGTAGTACGGTCCGACGG
>NZ_JBGLZF010000097.1:0-350 GCF_047304405.1 Pseudomonas sp. Pseusp11 | reverse complement strand
ATCGCCGTCGACAGCAGCGGTCAATGGACCTACACCCTGGCCAACGGCAGCGACGGCGTCGCCAGTGCCGTGCAATCGCTGAAGGTCGGCGAGACTCACAACGAAGTGTTCACCATCCAGGTCAGCGATGGCCTGGGTGGCGTCGACACCCAGCAGGTGACTGTCACCGTCACCGGCAGCAACGACGCGCCGGTGCTCAGTTTCGCCAGCGGCAACGATGCCGGCACCGTGCAGGAAGACACCACCCTCAGCGTCAGCGGCCAATTCAGCTCGAGCGACATCGATCACAATGCCACCGCCACCTGGTCGATCAATGGCTCGGCAACCGGAACCTACGGCTCGATCGCCGT
>NZ_JBGLZF010000096.1:0-428 GCF_047304405.1 Pseudomonas sp. Pseusp11 | reverse complement strand
CTGCCGCCGACCACTTCGTTGAGGATGGTTTGCGCCGCGATCCCGTTGGTCAGGTTCGGGTTGCCGACAATGATCCCACCCAGTTGCGTCGCGCCGGTCTGCGCGGCGACGTTATTGAGGATCACCCCCTGGCTGCCGACGTTGTAATCGTGGAACTGGTTATGCGACAGGCCCGTGCCATTGGGCGTGGCGATCTGGATGATCGGCACGCCATTGCCCGCCTGGCCGAGGCTGGTGCCGGGCGTAGCCACCACGATCCCGTCGGCCTGCGCCCACATCGGCTGCCAGAACATGACGTTGGCCAACAGGAACGCCAACCCGCGCTTGGGCATGCCCCAGAAGTGCTCGCGATTTTTGACCGCAGCCGAGGGCTGGCTAGCGAGGAAGGCGTAATGGCGAACGTCCATGTCAGTGTTCTCGAAGAGGCG
>NZ_JBGLZF010000095.1:0-540 GCF_047304405.1 Pseudomonas sp. Pseusp11 | reverse complement strand
ATGCGCTTCTTCACTTGACCATATAACCCCAAGCAATCTGGTTATACTGTGAAGACGACATTCGCCGAAAATTCGCATGCTCAAAAGAGCAACTCACAAATTTTACCTTAGCCTGATCCGTTACCAGTGAAAGTAACGTTCAGTCTATCTTTCTATCACATACCCAAATTTTTAAAGAACGATCTAGCCAAAGACTAGAAATCAACATTCACCATCATCACGATGGAATGCTCATTTCTAAGCTTTCAACAACAGAAGCAGTAGTGGTGGAGCCAAACGGGATCGAACCGTTGACCTCCTGCGTGCAAGGCAGGCGCTCTCCCAGCTGAGCTATGGCCCCGTATTTCTACAGGTATTCCCACACAAAATTGGTGGGTCTGGGCAGATTCGAACTGCCGACCTCACCCTTATCAGGGGTGCGCTCTAACCAACTGAGCTACAGACCCAATTTCGGGCTGCTTCGTATCGTCTTCTTCAATGAATCAAGCAATTCGTGTGGGAACTTATGGAGCAGCTGATGTCGTCGATTAAGGAGGTGAT
>NZ_JBGLZF010000094.1:0-1236 GCF_047304405.1 Pseudomonas sp. Pseusp11 | reverse complement strand
CAGCCCAGCGGGAGCAAGCTCCCCCGCCACAGGATTCAGCGCGGTTTCTGGGTGAACGCCGACGCCGCAATCCCCCATTGCCCCAGCCAGTAACTCAGAATGATTACGTAAGGCGCGGCATGAAATGGCATCACAAACCGGTTGATGCCAATCACGCTGTCAGAACACACAAACGCCACCGCGCCCGCCGCTGCCAGCAGCGCCGAGCGTTTGGGCACATCGGTGCCGAGTCGGGCCAGGGCGCGCCAGAGCATGGCGCTGATGGCCAGACCGTAGACGATCACCGGGACCAGCAGCGGCCCCAAGCCATTGGAAATCAGAATCCCCAGCAGCACGGCACCCACGCCGAAGGCGAGGATCAGCGGCAACACAGCCAGACGCCGGCAATCGCTCAAATAAGCCTTCAGATACGCCAGATGCGCGAGCAAAAATGCTCCAAGTCCAAACACGAACAAGTCTTGCGGCCATGCCAGCAACACATCGCCGACCAAGGAGAAAATCAAACCCAGGCTGATCCAGCGCCGATACGCGCTGGGCGGTGCATCGTGCAACCAGCCGAGCAGGGCCAGCACAGGCATCGGTTTGACCAGCAGGCAGAGCAGCGCGGCATGCACGCTCAGGCCATACACAAAGGTCACCGCGCCCATCAGCGCCAGAATCAGCCAGCCCACGATCAGTTAACCGCGATGGCGCAGTCGAAGGTTTGCACCGCCGGTACTTCCGGTGCCCACGGTTGTGAGTAAGTCAGCCGCAGGCGGCCAGTGCCGGTGGCGAAGGCCTGGAAACGCCAGGTCGAGACGCCGGCACTGCCGACGATCCCGGCGTCTTCCGGGTTGCTGTAAACCTCGGGGCTGAGCGCGCGCAACACACCACCGGCTGAATCCTGGATCGCCCAGCGGTAGCCCGTGGTCGGGTTGCTTGGCAGCGTCAGGATCAGGGTTTGCCCGTTGTGCAGTTTCGCCGGGCATTCGCTTTGTTTTTCCACGGTCAGGTTCTGTTTCGGTTGCGAGGCGCAAGCACTCAGCAGAGCAAGGGCGAGGGGGACAAACAGGCGAGTGGGGGACATAAGATCAGCGGCTCCGGCGTTCACGACGAACGGCGAGCATAACTGAAGATGAGACAAATTGTGACGGTCGCCCATTAGGGGGGATCAGGGCGGGGGGCGGGTAATGCCCGTCAGTCAAGTGCAGTCCATGTGACAGCGGGCCGGTGGGGGGGGGGGGGGGGCCCCCCCCC
>NZ_JBGLZF010000093.1:0-1310 GCF_047304405.1 Pseudomonas sp. Pseusp11 | reverse complement strand
TGTCTAGTCCTGAAATAGGTTTACACCTGTTTCACCCCAACGCCCGATGCACCGCATCGGGCGTTTTGTATTTCAGGGACAGATGCGGACGCTCCTGGTTGTAAATCAGGATCGCCTCTCGCACCATCCGTTCAGCCTGTACCAGATCTTTAGGTCGATGGAGCAGGAACTCGCCTTTCAAGATGCCATTGACCCGCTCTGCCAAAGCATTTTGATAACAGTCATAGCCATCGGTCATCGAGCAGGTAATGTCGTGTCTGGCGTGCAGCTTTTGGTAGAGATCAGAGCAGTACTGCACCCCTCGATCCGAGTGATGCACCAACCTCTGGCGCGTTCGACGCGTTTTCAAGGCCATGCGCAAGGCCTGGGCTACCGAGTCGGCATGCAGCCTGCCATGCACGTGATAACCAACAATTTTTCTCGAGTAAGCATCCGTCACTAAGCTCAGATAAGCCGGATCATTGCGCGTGGTGGACAGGTAAGTAATGTCAGCCACCCAGACCTGTTCCGGCCCCGTAGCGACGATTTGCTGCGGGCCTGGCTTCAGTAGGTTGGGATGGCAGCGGAAGCGATGATGGCTGTCGGTCGTCTTGTGATAGGCCCGTTTTCTACGAACCAGTTGGCGATGATCGCGCAAGACCTCGAACAAACGATCCCGACCGACATGCAATTCCTGCTTTTCTGGATCCGCATGCATCAGCGAGTGCAACTTGCGGGTGCCAATGCAAGGTTGGCGTACGCGGATCTCCTGCACAAACCTGATGAGTTTCTGATCTTGCTCGATTCGAGCTCGATAGACCCGATCACGCTTGTAATAGGCTTGGCGACTGATTCCCATGAACTGGCAAGCCCTGCTGACACTCAGGGTTTGGGTTTGCGCAACGACTTGCCGGGCCGCTTTTTTATGACAGACACACCGTAGTCGTTCTTCAGCACTTCGACTACATCCTCAAAGAATTTGGCTTTCTGATTGGCCAGTGCCAGCTGTTCCTCGAGTTCTTTGATTCTCTGCTCGGGGGTGGGTGGTAAGGTCGGCTTGTCCATCGGTCGGGGCCTTTGGGAGCGAATGGAAGCACCTTGGCTCCAGTCCTGCCGACCATGCTTACGTAACCAGACCAGCACTGTCGACCGGCCCTGAATCCCATAGCGCCGTTGAGCTTCTTTATAACTCAACTCGCCTTTTTCAACTTGGTCAACGACCGACAATTTAAAAGTCAGCGTGTAATCTCGCTGACTGCGTTTTGTGCCCGTATCCATTGCACCTTCCTGATAAGAAGCCAGAAGGTGTAAACCTTATTCAGGACGAAGCA
>NZ_JBGLZF010000092.1:0-1448 GCF_047304405.1 Pseudomonas sp. Pseusp11 | reverse complement strand
GCCGGCACCCTGACCATCAGCGACGTCGACAGCGCCGCAACCTTCGTCGCGCAAACCAACACCGCCGGCAGCTACGGACAGTTCTCCATCGGCACCGGTGGTGCCTGGACCTACGTCGCCAATTCCGCGCACAACGAGTTCGCTGCCGGCACCACCTACACCGACACCTTCGCAGTGAGCAGTGCCGACGGCACCCTCACTTCGGTCACCGTGCACATCCTCGGTACCAACGATGCGGCCGTGCTGTCCGCTGGCACCGCCAACCTCACCGAGACCAATGCCGCCGTCGACATTTCCACCGCCGGCACCCTGACCATCAGCGACGTCGACAGCGCCGCAACCTTCGTCGCGCAAACCAACACCGCCGGCAGCTACGGCCAGTTCTCCATCGGCACCGGTGGTGCCTGGACCTACGTCGCCAACTCCGCGCACAACGAATTCGCCGCCGGCACCACCTACACCGACACCTTCGCGGTGAGCAGTGCCGATGGCACCCTCACCTCAGTCACCGTGCATATCGCCGGCAGCAACGACTCACCGACGATCACCTCAAACGGTGGTGGCGCGACGGCTTCGATCAACGTGGTGGAGAACACCACGGCGGTCACAACGGTAACGGCGACTGATGTTGATCTGCCGGCACAAACGCTGACCTACAGCATCGTCGGCGGAGTGGATGCCGCGAAGTTCTCGATCGCTTCAGGCACAGGCGCGCTGAGCTTTATCTCTGCACCCAACTTTGAAGCACCGACTGATTCGGGAACGAACAACGTTTATGACGTGATTGTGCGGGCATCGGACGGCACGCTGTTCGACGACCAGGCGATTGCGGTAACCGTGACGGGCGTCAACGACAACAGCCCGATTATCACCTCCAACGGTGCTGGTGCGACGGCTTCGGTAAGCGTGGCGGAGAACACCACAGCGGTCACGACGGTGGCAGCGACCGATGCAGACCTGCCGGCACAAACGCTGACCTACAGCATCGTCGGTGGAGTGGATGCCGCGAAATTCTCGATCGTTTCTGGCACAGGCGCGCTGAGCTTCATCTCTGCACCCAACTTTGAAGCACCGACTGATTCGGGAACGAACAACGTCTATGACGTGATTGTACGGGCATCGGACGGCACACTGTTTGACGACCAGGCGATCGCAGTAACCGTGACAGGCGTCAACGACAACTCCCCGGTGATCACCTCCAACGGCGGTGGTGCGACCGCTTCGGTCAACGTGACGGAGAACACCACGGCGGTCACGACAGTGGCAGCGACCGATGCAGACCTGCCGGCACAAACGCTGACCTACAGCATCGTCGGCGGAGTGGATGCCGCGAAGTTCTCGATCGCTTCAGGCACAGGCGCGCTGAGCTTTATCTCTGCACCCAACTTTGAAGCACCGACTGATTCGGGAACGAACAACGTCTATGACGTGATTGTGCGGGCATCGGA
>NZ_JBGLZF010000091.1:0-1580 GCF_047304405.1 Pseudomonas sp. Pseusp11 | reverse complement strand
CGCAGAACCTCCACTCGGCCTCTCGATATAGGTTGTCCGTTCCTGTCCTCTTCCATACTTCGGTGTCTGGAAGTCAGTTTTGATCAAGGAAGGAACATGCACCTGTGGGCTACGAATATGCCTCTCAAGCACGTGATGATTACCCCCTCACTTTCGAGTCCACAGGTGCGCTTGCGCCCTCTAACGAATACTCAGGGAAAGCCCGACACGGCTCTCTATATCGCTTTCGCTGGACGCAAGCATGCATGTCCCTGCATGTACTTTAGCGCCTGTGGAGGTTGTCGATGCAAACGCTCCTGTCTCAGAGATTCACTGCTTATGTCGGAATAGATTGGGCCGATACCAAGCACGACGTGTGTTTGCAGGTCGCCGGGGAAACCCGGCCGCACTTCTCTGTCATCGACCACACACCCCAATCGATCGATCGTTGGGCGAAATCGTTGTTTGAGCGCTACGGTGCTCCAATTGCGATTGCTCTTGAGCTCAACAAGGGGCCTTTGGTGGCGGCCCTGCAAAAGTACGAGTTCTTTTGCCTGTTTCCAATCAACCCAAGCACCTTGGCCAAACACCGTAAAGCCTTTGTCGGCAGCGGTGCCAAGGATGATCCGACCGATGCTCAATGGGCGCTGGAGTTGTTGCTCACCTATCCCCAACGGTTTGCGCAGCTGATGCCGCAAAGCCCGGCCATGCGTATTTTGGCCAGCCTGACAGAACATCGGCGTGCGTTGGTTGATGAGCGAGTAAAGGTCAGCAACCGCTTGATCTGTACGCTCAAACAGTATTATCCAGTGGCCCTGGAGCTGTTTAGCAATCATGACACCTTGGTGTTCTGCGACTTTCTGATGCGCTGGCCCACGCTTGAACACATCAAGCGTTCCCGCCAGAGTACTTTTCTCAAGTTCTTTAACGAACACAACGCTCGTCACCCTCAACTCAATCAAGCGCGCTGGGACATCATCACTAAAGCGATGCCTTTGACGCAGGATCCGGGGGTAATACGTCCTTCGCAGTTGTACGCAACAGCCTTGGCGTCGCAACTCAAAGGGCTCATTTCCACCCTCAAAGATTTTGATCGCGAGATCGAAGAAACGGCCAACACCTTGGCTGATTACCCGATCTTTAAGGCACTCCCAGGCGCCGGCCAACATCTTGCACCGCGCCTGATGGTGGCTTTTGGTGAACAACGTGATCGATTTAGCGATGCCAATGCGATGCAGCGATATGCCGGAATCGCACCGGTTACCCAACGTAGCGGAAAGAAGAAAGTCGTTTATTGGCGCTACCGATGCTCAACCTTCTTGCGTCAGACCTTCGTCGAATGGGCTGCTCACAGCATCACTCAATCAACCTGGGCCGAGGCTTATTATCGGCAGCAGCGGGCTAAAGGTTGCTCATACCAGGCGGCCCTGAGGGCACTCGCTTTTAAGTGGATCAGAATCGTCTATCGGTGCTGGAAAACCGGCACTGCCTATGACGAAATGACTTACTTGCAGGCTTTAACGCGGCGCGGATCAACGCTGGTAGAGGCGTCGATGGAGGTAGTCACCGGTTGACGGACAGGCTCAGGGCGTGAGGGGGCG